>JAKEHZ010000037.1 GCA_022614735.1 Acidobacteriota bacterium
CCATCTTTCATGAGAACTTTCTTCTTTATTTTTGCCTTTTGCCTTTTGCCTTTTGATTTCTTCCTTAATTCTCTTCTTCATTCATATCTCAAACCTTCGACAGGCGTCAGTCGAGACGCTGTCCGAGACGGATAGAGAGTAGCCAGGAGACAGATCACAATGGCGAGTGTTACAACCGCTATACAGTCGACTGCGCGCACCTTGAGCGTAACGTGCGAGACCGAGTAGATCTCGGCCGGAATAGAGATCAATCGAAATGCGTTCGCAATCCAACATATTGCCAGGCCCAGCGCCAGTCCCAATCCTGCGCCCACGGCGCCGATGATGCCACCCTGTAACATGAAGATTCTGCGGATAGCCCGCGGCGTTGCGCCCAGAGCCCGAAGGATGGCTATGTCTCTCTGTTTTTCGATGACCATCATCGTCAGTGTCGTGATGATATTGAGCGCGGCGATGACTATCAATAGCGCAAAAAAGATGATGATTAAGCGATGTTGCAATTGAAGCGCCGCAAAGAGAGGCCGGTTCAATTCCTGCCAGTTGGTCGTCATGAATCCCGGTCCTGCTGCTTGGCGCACACGCTCACCTATCTCACCGACGGAATAAATGTCTGACACTTTCATCTGAATGACACCTGCCGTCAGACCGCTCCCGACCAGATTTTGCGCGGCCGCGAGTGAGATATATCCCCATTTCGAATCATACTCATATAAACCAGAGGCGAAAATGCCGATTACGCGAAATCGCGTGTATCGTGGTCGAGGCTGCAGCCCCGCGGGCGTGAGCCGTGATTGTGCTGAGATTGCCGTTACAGTGTCATTGATATTGACGCCCAGAGCGCGTGACAATTGCTGACCGATGATGATTCCCTGAGACGATTCTTCCGAATTAGCCCGGGCTTCAGCGTCGGATTGATCGGAGGGCTGCTTTCCGGACCCGAGTGCCAGAAGAGAGGGATCGCCCTCGATAACTGTCGAGAAAACTTCGTTAGCTTCATGAGTTGCGTTCGGATCGACGCCCTTTAAAATCGCCTGCTCTTGACGATCGCCGATACTCAATAGGACAGGAGCGTAGATGGTTGCTGAGGCTGCGCGGACTCCCGGTACTTTGCTGACTCGCTTGATCAGTTCACGGTAGTTTTCAATCCCGCTGTTATCTTCTCTGAGAAGGTTGAGGTGAGCTGTGCCCTGGAGAATCTTGTCTTGCACGTCGGAGCGGAAGCCGGTGATCAGCGCTTGCGCGACGATGAGCGCTGCAACTCCTACTGTGATGCCGGTAACTGCAATGGCAGTGATCACCGAAACGGCAGTCTGGCGTCGTTTCGCTTTTAAATAACGCAGTGCGATGAAGGGTGCGTAAGACAATTTCAATCTTCCATCTCGAGACGCCGAGTTCGAACTGATGCACGAATAAGCTCAACTGAAGAGAGAATGCGAAACAGGCGAAAATAGACGAAACAAGCGAAAATCGGCCCATTTTCGCTTGTTTCGCCTGTTTCGCATTCTCTCTTCAGCCTCTTCATAACTTATCTGTTTTCATTTAGACTCGGGCCGCATATGCGGGAACAATATCACATCGCGTATTGACCGCTGGTTGGTCAGAATCATCACCAGACGGTCGATGCCGATGCCTTCGCCTCCGGTCGGCGGCATGCCGTAGGAAAGCGCCCGGATATAGTCCTCGTCCATGATCATCGCTTCTTCATCGCCACGCTCGCGCAGCCTCATCTGTTCCTCGAACCGCCGTCTCTGTTCAACGGGATCGTTCAATTCCGAGAATGCGTTCGCGATCTCCATATTGGCGATGAAAAGCTCGAAACGTTCGACGAAGCGAGGATCCTCATGTTTCTGCTTCGAGAGGGGTGAGAGCTCGGTCGGAAACTCCGTGATAAATGTCGGGTTGATCAGATGTGGCTCGACGATCCGCTCGAAGATCTCGCCGAGCATCTGCCCATCGTTTAATTTCGGGTCACAGCTCAGATCGATCGCAGCTGCCGCCTCTTCGAGCCGTTTGCGATCCATCAAACCTTCAAGCGTTGGGCGCGTCGTCTCCTCGGGCCAGTACTTGAGGACGGCATCGCGCATCGTCAACCGCTGCCAGTTATTGAAGTCGATGGTCTGATCCAGGTAAGGCACCTGGCGCGTCCCGGAGACTTTATCCACGAGCATCTTAATCAGCTCTTCGGTTAAATCCATCAGCTCAATATAGTCCGAATAAGCCTGATACCATTCGAGCATGGTGAACTCGGGATTATGTTTATACGATAATCCTTCATTGCGAAAGTTGCGGTTGATTTCATAAACCTTCTCGAATCCGCCGGCGATCAGTCTCTTCAAATAGAGTTCCGGCGCGATGCGAGCGTACAGATCGATATCGAGCGCATAGTGATGAGTGACGAATGGACGGGCTGCCGCGCCTGTCGCCAGCGGCGAGAGCATGGGTGTTTCGACTTCGACATATCCGCGATCATCGAAGAAGCGGCGGATCTCGCGAATAACCTGCGCGCGCTTTTCAAAGACTTCACGCGTCGTCAATTCTCCTGGCAGTAGCTCTTGAGCCGCGCTGCTCGCGATCAGGTCAACATAACGCTGGCGATAGCGCAGTTCTTTATCATGCACGCCGTGATATTTGTCCGGCATCGGCAGCAGGGCCTTCGCCAGGAATTGAATACCGGTCACGTGCAACGAGAGCTCACCTGTCTTCGTGATAAAGAGAAAGCCCGTTACACCGATCCAATCTCCGAGGTCTAACTTTTGATAAAGTTCCCACCCGGACTCCCCGACATCGTTCTTGCGCAGATAAATTTGTAGTTGATTCAATCCGTCGGAAAGGTGTGCAAAAGCTGCTTTGCCCATCAACCGCCTGGTCATGATGCGTCCAGCGACGCGCACCTGGCCGCCCTCGGCCACTTTCAATTCAACGTTCGAGCGCTGGAGATCCGCCTCATCTTTTTTGCCCGCATAGCTGTGATATTGTTCTATGATACGCGAGATCGTATGCGTCCGGTCGAAGCGGTTCGGGTAGGCCTGGTGTCCCATCGACACAATCTCGGCCAGGTGGCGCTTGCGTTGTAGAATTTGGTCGTTATCCTGATCGAGCAATACCGGTACTCCTGTGAGAAAATTTTTGGTGCTGTCGGTTTTTGTGGTTGTACTCGCGAAGATCCTCCGGAGGAAACGCGAAAAGCCGCGAAACAGGCGAATAAACAAAGAAGGTTCGCTTATTATTGTATTTCGCACTCTCTCTTCCATTCCATATGATTAAACAGGAATTATAGAAATGCAAAATTAAGGGTGTCAATTATCGAAGCCGGTGGTTTTGCTTCGAGAAACTCCGAGACCGATATCTACCAAAGAAGGGAGCCTATCATGAAAACGAGGATGAGATTTTCAATAATTGCCGGCGCTGTGATCTTGGGTGTTATGGCAATAGTGGTAACGACAAATGTAGCTTCGAAAGAATCGGCTGCTGATGCCAAGTGGGAGTACCTGGTTGTTGCGGGAGGAAACGTCAATCTTACCTCAATGAGCAGTGATCAATTTTCCAATATGCGAAAACAACCCGATGGCTCTTTCAACCGCGAGGCTTTCGTGCTCGAGCGAAATTTCGACAAGCTCGGGGCAAAGGGCTGGGAATTGGTCGCGGTCTACGGCCTGCCTAATGACCCGGTCTATTATTTCAAGCGGCCGAAAGAGGTGAAATGAGTGGAGAATAATCTCGTTTTAGGATACGGGTGGCTCTGCATTTTACCGTATCGTATACTCTCTTCCTCTTTCAAGTCTCAAATTTACTGAAACATCTTCACAACCGGTCGCGTATAGCCGGTTGCAACCAAAGGTTAGCGCATAGTTAAGGAGGCGTGAGAAAGTTATGAGTCATGCAATCGGAACAATTATCTTCGTGATCATTGCGCTTGTGGTTATCGCATTTGTCGGCTCGTTGATACTCTCGGTAGTGGGATTAGTTCTCGGGTTGATCCCTCTGCTGCTCAAGCTGGCGGTTTATGGCGGTTTGATCTACCTGGCCTGGATGGTGTTTCGCAAACTTGCTCACAAAACTGCTGATTGATCGGGTTTCCTCTCGATTCAGTAGTTACTCTAAGCCGCATCATCTGCTCAAAGCCCTTGTCTCCGTAATGCAGCATCCGAGCTATATATGCCGCATGGGGCCTAGAGCAGTTGGTGTGGCTCTTTGTCTTAATGAGGGGAAGAACATTCGACGAGTTCTCGCAATTCACTGAAGCGTTCGATCAGGAAATCCGCTCCCGCCTCCACTAATTCTGCGCGCCCGCAAAAGCCCGGAATATAACCGCATGTTTTCATCCCGGCAGCCTTGCCAGCAGCGATATCAACGCGGCTGTCTCCAACCATCAGCGATTTTGAAGGCTCAGCTGAGCAACGACGCGCCGCTTCGAGCAACATCAATGGCGCCGGTTTGCGCTCAGACAAACTGTCACCGCCGAAGATGACGTTGAAATATTGCAACAGACCTATGCCATCGAGCAGAACAGTAGTGAACTCGTAGGGTTTGTTGGTTACTACGGCTTTTGGTATCTGTGCCAGGTGACCGAGTGTCTCCTCTACTTCCGGATAAATGCGTGTTTGATCGAGCAGGTGATCGCGGTAGTGTCGGCGAAAGACCTTGAGCGCATAATCTATTTCCGAGTTTTGAGGCGCCACTTCCCGAGCTGCGCCGAGCGCTCTCTCAACAAGGAGTCGCGCGCCTTCTCCGACAAATTTTATGACTCTTGAATCGGGCAGAGTCTGATGGCCCAATTCAGCGAGCATGAGATTGATTGAAGTGATGAGATCGGCTCGTGAATCCACGAGCGTACCGTCGAGATCAAAGAGGAGGCATTGGTATTTCATCTCGGCTTTTGCTTTCCATCAAAAGAGAATAGTATTGACTTTTCCAATGATTTCAGACGTGTCAACGCGATGATACGCGAGGCGAGCGTGGGCTAGAAGCCACAATCCGCGACACTAAGGTTTGAATCCGGATCCGGAGGGAAAATGGAGGTTAAACATTTCAACGAAGATGGCACACCCAAATATACAAACCGGCTGATCAACGAAACCAGCCCCTACCTGCATCAACACGCACACAATCCGGTTGATTGGTTTCCGTGGAGTGAAGAGGCGTTAACAAAGGCGCGGGAGGAGGATAAACCGATCCATCTCAGCATAGGATATTCGGCTTGCCATTGGTGCCACGTGCTCGCCCATGAAAGCTTTGAGAATGAAGCGACTGCCGAACTGCTCAACGACAACTTCATCAACATCAAAGTCGATCGTGAAGAGCGCCCGGACCTCGACTCGGTTTATATGAATGCCATACAGATGATGACCGGGAGCGGTGGTTGGCCGATGACTGTTTTCCTGACACCTGATGGCAGGCCTTTTTATGGCGGAACTTATTTTCCTCCGGTCGATCGTTACGGGATGCCCTCCTTCCCTCGCATCCTACTTGCGGTTGCTGATGCTTATCAGACACGCCGCGATGAGATTGAACGGAGTGCCATAGATTTATTGGGCGAATTGAGACGGTTTGACGGCATTAATCTTCGGGAAGGGCATCAAGAAGGACATCAGGAAGGTGAGCTGAGTACTGAAATCCTCGATCACGCCGCGAATAATCTGCAGCGGGTGCTCGATCCGGTTTATGGCGGTTTCGGCAACAAGCCCAAGTTCCCGCCTTCGATGGCGCTCACATTTTTACTGCGACAGTATCATCGAACGAAGAGTGAGTCAGCTCTCAGGAGCGTCGAGCTGACGCTAGAGAAGATGGCAAAGGGCGGGATGTATGATCAGCTGGGCGGCGGCTTTCACCGTTACTCGGTTGATGAAAAGTGGCTGGTCCCTCACTTCGAGAAGATGCTCTACGATAACGCGCTTCTCAGCCGCATTTATCTGGATGCATTCCTCGCCACGGGCAAAGAGTTCTACCGACGGATTACCACAGAAACACTCGATTACCTGCGGCGCGAGATGACCGATCCCGTCGGTGGATTCTATTCGACTCAAGACGCTGACAGCGAAGGTGAAGAGGGCAAATTCTTCGTCTGGACAACGGAGGAAGTCGAAGAGTTGCTCGGTGAGGATGACGCGCGTTTATTCTGCCGTTACTTCGATATCTCAGCGACAGGCAATTTTGAGGGGCACAACATTCTGCATATTGAGGAAGAGATCGAAGTGATCGCGAAGTTGATGGGTGTGACGACAGAACGCCTGGTTGAAGTCACAGCGCGAGGCAAACGGATCTTGTTTGAAGCTCGTGAGAAGCGGATCAAACCACATCGAGATGAAAAGATGTTGACGGCATGGAATGGATTGATGCTGCGGAGCTTTGCAGAAACGGCGCGCGTCCTTGATCGTCAAGACTACCTCGAAGTGGCAATGAAGAATGCCGTCTTTCTGCTCACGCATCTGCAAAAAAACGGCAGATTGTTGCGTACATACAAAGACGGCGAGAGCAAACTCAATGCTTATCTGGAGGATTACGCATACTTGATTGACGGCCTGCTTGCGCTTTATGAGGCCACATTCGATCTGCGCTGGATTGAGGAGGCACGCAAGTTGACTGAGACGATGATCGAGCAGTTCTGGGATTCAAAGGCCGGAGGATTTTTCTTCACCAGCACGGATCATGAGCAACTGATCACGCGCACCAAGGATTTTTACGACAACGCTATCCCGGCCGGAAATTCGGTCGCCGCGCACGTGTTGATACGATTGTCATTGCTCACAGGCGAAGAGCGTTATCGCCAGATTGCCGAGCAGATCCTGAAACTGATGAAAAATATCGTGATGCGCGCGCCGAGCGCTTTCGGACACCTGCTCTGCGCCCTCGACCTCTATCTCGCCTCACCTTTCGAAATCGCAGTCATTGGCCATCCAGATTCTGATGACACAAGAGCATTGATCGATGTTGTCTTCAAGGGCTATCTACCAAACAAAGTTGTTGCGCTTGCCGCGCCCGGTGACGTCGCGGCTTCGAAAGAGATTAAACTCCTCGAAAATCGCCAGCAGGTTGCCGGCAAAGCGACAGCCTATGTCTGCCGCAATTTCCACTGTGAGGCTCCGGTGACGGAGCCAAAGCAATTGGCTGCGGATTGCGGGTTGCTGCTTGCGGACTACTGATTGCGGATTGCTGTACAGCAATCCGCAATCCGCCATCATGCGTGCCAGGGCAGTAGAATGACGAAAAATAGACAGCTGTGGTCTGTTTAGATAAGATA
>JAKEHZ010000259.1 GCA_022614735.1 Acidobacteriota bacterium
ATTTTGATCGTGAAATTGACGATGCGGACATACTGCGCGCGTTGAATCTGCTTTCGAAGCTGAATGCTCGCGGCATATCTCTGATGACGGACGGCCAAAACGTGTTCTTTTTGCCGGAGTCAAGCGTGACAAATGAAGAGCGCGACGCTATCCGTGAGTTGAACAAAGAGTTTCTCGACCTGGCGCCTCGTGGAATACCAACATCGCGCTGCAAGAATTGCGGCGAGCGCATAACCGACAACAACGGATGTCCGAGCTGCACAGAGCGCAAGCGTTGCGCTAATTGCGGCTCGCGTGTCGATGCAGACGGCGATTGTCCTGTTTGTCCTGGAGGAGTGCCGTTTTGATAACAACCGCGCAAACAACTTTAACCGCCACCGAAGCCTGGCGCGAAGTCGAAGAGCGCGACATCGCCATTGTCCCGGCGTTCGGCGGTGCGACCTGGTCAGCCTCGGTCGATATCAAGGGCGATGCGCGCCACAACCGCAAGCGCGCGGTCCGGTCGGTATCGGCCGCGGCTTTGTCGCCAATTCGCGCTGTCGAGGCGCTGATTAAGATGCTCGACGCCTCGACGCAACCGCAGCAACTATTCGATGAGGATTATCCATGGTGAAACTCGGAGTCTTACTGCCTGAACTGCAACGCCGCGCGCCGACGAACCGGCAACCGCCGCGACCGACGAACGCATTGCGACGCTCGAACGTCGGTTGAAGATGACGCAAGCCTTGGCGATGGATTTGAGCGCGTGGATCAGCCGAAAGCATCGTGTCAACGAAGAGGAAAACGAGAGTGAAGCGAACCAAGCGTAACATCCTGATCGAACTGACGGGGCGCTACTTGACCGCCGACGAAGCCGATCACGTCCGGGCGTTGGCGACGTCGTTCAAGCCGCGCGTTCATTTGGTGCTGCCGTCCTGGCGCTATCTCGAAATCAGAAGCGTCAACGAAAACGCCGCGGCGAAGGTGATCGAGGCGCTCGGAGCGCTGCCGGGCGTGCGGTTCAGAGAATTGTGAAAGATTGCCGGCGCGCTAAGCCGCTCGACGCGCCGACGGTTAAGGGATTCGAGCGGCTCAACAACAACGTGAGAGGAGTTTAGATTATGTCGAATTCGGAAAGCAATGCGGCGATCGCCGCGAAAGAGAACAAGTCTACGGTCGTCGAACTAAAACAGGCTGAAGAAGCCGGATATCGCGCGATGATGGCGCTTGGCGAACTGCATCACCTACTCAGAAAGGCGGCTAGCGCTTGGGACATGTTTCCAGGACGCCCGGCGGATGCCTGTATTTGCTGCGGTCACCAGAGAGACGAGTCGTACAAGTTGGGTGATTTCGTTATCTGCCGCGAGGATTGGAATATCGCAGGCAAAGGCGAGCGCCTCTGGCGTGAACGACACGCGCTTGATTGGGTAGATTGACGTCGGCTTTGCCCATTCCATCAGAAATGCAGTTCTGAAAGAACCGAACCGAGAGCCGCATCCCCGGCGGCTCTCGGTTAAACAGAGGATTTACAGTGAATGAAGCGGGGGAGACGACGCAATTCGAAGACGGAGGTTGACGCGCTGTCTGTGGTTGATCTGGTCGAAGCCGTCGAGCGATTCGGAGCGGAGTTTTACTTCACCGGCTCCGGCTCTCTGAGGGTGCGCAACATGGAGAAGTTACCGCCGGCGCTGCGTGAGCAATTCTACGAAGCCGACGGCGCGCAGCTCGTGGCGTGGGTGAAGTCGAGGAAGACCGAAAACAAGGAGAAATCAGAATGTCGAACGCTTTAAGAAACAATGAAAGATTACGGCTCATCCTGCACGCGCCGGCCATCGCAGCGCTGTTAGTTCTGTGTTCGCTCAACGCGCCGTCGCAGGACAAACAGGCGCAAGACAAAAAACGCGAAGAGCGGCGTGGCGTCGTAAATCTGCTCATCGCCCACATTCAACAGCAAAACGCCATCCTCGGCGATCTGCTCGACACTGACGCGAAATGCATGCGTGAGATCGAGGCCGGCGAAGACCTGCGGCGTAACTGCGATATCTTCGACAAGAAACTGAAACTGACTTCGGTTGAAGTATTGATGCCGTATTGGGAACTGTCGGAGGCGATAGACAAACTGCCGGCCGACGAGCTTGAAGCGCTCAAGCACGCCGCATTCGCTAAACTTCGCGTGGCTTATGAGCGCGGGAAACAGAGCAAATGATGCAGGCGAATACCGAACAAATCCGCCGCTACATGGCCGTGCGCTTCCCTGACGCGGACTTTGATGACAAAGACATCGAGTCCATCGCGGCTATGCCGATCGCGGCGTACATGTGCGAGTTGTGGATACGCGATTTGAACACCCTCCTGCGCGCCCTACCGGATGGCTTATTATTCGACCACGCGTATGAACTTGCTCAAGACTTTCGCAACTGGGGCGATTTGAAGGACCCAAACACATGGCCAAGAGAGTTGCTCGCCCTGGCGGTTATCCTTTCGGATGATAAACTTGGAGAGGATGAAGAGAGGCGCGCATTCAGACTAAGCCACGCGACGGCGCGGTTGGCCGCTCAGGCGTTCATAGAATGCGCCAGGCGGACGGGGATGTACTCATTCGTCGAAGACTACACGCTGACGCGGGAAGTGCGGACGGCGCCGAGGCTGGAGAACTTCACGGAGCATTGAAATGGAGAAGCAAGCCGGCGCGATTGATCCGAAATTGAGAGCTTTTCTGATAGCTGTACGCGCCGGCTTGCTGGCGATCTGCAAAGCTATCGAGAAATTCATCAGCTCCGAAAAAGAGCATTGAACCGCGCGTTGTCGTGCTACAATCGCCGCGTCTTGATAACTGAATAGGACTTTACGCACTCAATTAGCCGCGCCAAGTCAAACGACACTGCGACGGCCTTACGTCGTTCAGGCCACCTTAGAGAGATTGCAGCCGCCGGGCCGCCTTCTCTGTGAGGTGGCCTTTTTGTTTTGAGCCTGCCGATTTGGTGACCGGCGGGAAAAGAAAATTCGATCTTGTCGCCGCGAGCCGTTGCGACATACAGCGA
Source organism: Acidobacteriota bacterium (assembly GCA_022614735.1). GTDB lineage: Bacteria > Acidobacteriota > Blastocatellia > RBC074 > RBC074 > JAKEHZ01. The sequence continues at coordinate 3,021 of JAKEHZ010000259.1, forward strand.
GGCCAATCAACCGGAGTCACCACCGTTGATTGGCTTTGCGCTTTTGAGGAGGACTGATGCGAAGACGATTACGACGATTGATCAAGCGATTAGTGAGGAATGAACGATGTTTCAGCGCTCCGGCGCCAGCGATTTGAAGGAGTGAAGAACTATGCCGCCATACAATCTATTTCCATTTCTAACGCCGGGTATTAACCCGAACGCCGTCGAAGAAGAAGCGCGCAGGCGAAGAATGCTCGGCCGGCCAGCGCCGCTTGGCCGTGACCAATCATTTCGTTATGGGCGGGATGATGCGCCGCCAGCGCCGATTACGCTGATTGGTAAAGGCGCCGATCCACCGCTGGACGGCGTGACCCGCCCACCTTCCTTCTCTAGGCTGGCTATATTTGCATAAATAAGAAGGACGTTCCTATGCGTAGTAATTTTCTCGTGACGTAGCTCGGCCCAAGCCACAAACAGCGGTAGCTGAAGTGAAAGCGGCAAATTGATTGGGGCGCGATCTCCGTAACCGCAGTATTCAAGGAAATCTTTCGTTGCTAGATTCACACTGCCATATTTCCCAAGCCTCTCACATTCGACAGGAGTGAGCCTTAGCCTGAACAGCCGCAGGAACGTAATCTGTATTATAGCTGCCTGAATCTTGATAGCTGAAATTGCGGTCAAAGGATCAGCCTCCAATTTATGATGTGTGCAGATATACTTAGCTTCCCGAAGGATTTTCGCCAGCTCCTTTTGCTCCTGTGCGTCTTGTGAAGGAGCCAGGGTCGGAAAGGCATTGAAGAGCTTTGCGTACCGATTAACCTCCAGCCATACATCAGCCAAAATTCGATATCGCTTACCCAATCTCATATCGTTCTGATACCGATGCAGGACGCCAGCGTTCGCAATGCCCAGCCGAAGCAGTGTGATCCCATAGCGCAATCCCATAACCCAGAGCACCAGGGAGCGCACGATCATTAAATAACGAATCCCTCTTCTATCGCCCAAGGAAGGTTCCTCCAGTGATCTCCGGCAAGCAGAGCAAGAATTCACCAAGTCGAGGATTGAAATAGTTGCCCAACCCGATTGTGTTGATAGGTATGCTATGCCCATGTTCTTGGCAAAGCGCGTAAATCTCCTCAGCCATCTTTGTGTCGAATGTATTGGAGCCATTGTCTGGGAATCCATCGGTGAAAAGGATAATGGTATCCAGATCAGGGTAAGCGTAGGCCTTTTGGAGAGCGCTTAGCGTATTTGTGTCGCCCTCAGGTGAAACAAGATCAAATTGTTTCAAAAGTTTGGTTCGATTGTCTTTCCCCACTGGGCTCAACATATCCAGAAATGTACCGTTGCTTGGGAAGACTTCTGCCTCATTACTGAATGTAATCAAGGCGCATTGCTCAATCGGCAAATATTCAAGCCAAGTCTTGATGATACTGCGAGTGTATTCCCATTTGCGCCCTTGTTTCATGCTACCCGATCGGTCAACAATCATGACTACACGCTGGAGATTGCCATTTAACCCAATAAGTTGCTGGTTGATGATGTTGCCGTTGGGCGCGACTCCGACAATTATGCGTCGCAATCGTTCTATTTCCTTTTGCATCTGGGTCCGTTGCCGTATCCCTTCTTCGTTTTCGCGCTTTGCCATATTGCGTTCACGGTCAGAAGCGTCTCGTTCCGCCGCTAGGCGAGTTGTCTCTGTGCTATACAGTAGTGCGAACGCGAATACAGCAATCCAAGCCAATTCATTGAAGGAGATAAGCATGGGTAGTGTCAGCCTTGCTCTTCTCATTTAGCCCCTCTTCACCTCGGACTCGTGTTTTAGATCAGGTATTCGTACTACAGCGGTTTTGTTGATAGTGGTAATTTTCGAATCAACCCATCCGTCAGCATTGTGCAAGGTATCGATTGAAGCCGAATACACTTGTGAAAATCGATGTAGGAGCGAAGTAAACTCATCTAGCGTGGTTCGAATCTGCTTGAGGTCTTCAATCCGCTCGCTTTCCAAATCAAGCTTGCCCTTTAAGAGAATGACAAACTCGTCAAGGACATTTTGAAGTTGTCTGATGTTTGTGGCGAATTGTTGTGCGGAGTCAGCGCCTTGATCAACGTTGCCTTTGAGCGTATCAACATTCGTCTTGAGCAATCCGAGTTGGTTGTTTAATTCATCTATGCTTTCCGAGGCTTTATTGATTATATCAATCAGGCCCCGCTTAACTTCGGAAACAACTTGCGCCCCATCGATCTTTATGACCCTTTCCTTCTGTTCTAACTCTAGCAACGGATAGTCTCGCCTAACCCTCCGGGCAAGATCTTTCAGGATGGTCATAGCCACAAGACCAGCTACTGTCGTCATGAGTGCGACCCCGACCATCAAGAGAATCGGGCGCGGGTCACTTTGCACTTTCCCTATTATCCAGATATGCAATATCACCCCAGCGAAGGCAGCAATAGTGCTTAAGTACCCAATGAAGTACACATCGTCGGCATGTGATTCCAATTCTGTCGCATCTTCTTTATTTGTTCGCCATGCCAGAAGCAGATAGAAGGCAATGACCGCAAGTGGCACCCCAACACCTAGAGGTTTATCAAGCGCACCCGAGACAATTACGGAGACAACTGCAATGAGACGGAGCGATAAATAACCGATCATAATAATGTCCTTTTGATCAATGCAGGTGAAAAGGCCTGCACGCTCCTACAGGAAAGGGTGTTTGGGTAGAGCGGAAGAAAAAATGTAAGGCTAAAATCTTTGTTTTATTATGCTTACCATTACATCTTGCACCTATTCTTACTAAAACACACCCAAATGATTGAGCGACTCGCCTGTGGCCGCAGATTGCGCAACCTTTGCGGCCACAGGGCCCATTATTCTTCATGAGCTTTGAAGCTCGAATAGATGGTTAATTCGCGGCTCATCCGCCGCTGAACGAAATTGAAGTGAGGCAATGACTTCTCTTGTTTATTCAAAGATCTGCGCTGTCTTTCAGCGTTACTTTTTGCCGCTCAAATGGCGGATCGGGAAAAGTGTTGTCATTTTTTACTTGACAACATCACCTACTCCACGCTTGTGGAGAGCCTCGATTCGTGTAGGGTAGACGCTGTACGAAGCTCAAGTCATCAAAGACCTCACGGCCTTCGTCCTCCATCCTTGACTATGAGAGTCATTTCGGAGGAACGGATCGCACTACTCATAACGCAAAGTAATTATAGGATCGACGATAGAGGCTCTCCAAGCAGGAATATATCCTGCGATCATACCTACCGCCACAATCACCAAAGTTGAGAGCAGAAGTGTCAGAGGATCTGCTGTCGTCACACCAAAAAGGTTGCTAGAGATCAGGCGACTAGCTGCTGTAGCTAAGACTAAGCCAATCCCAAGACCAATGAAGACTAACGTAAATGATTCCCGCATCACCAACAAGAATATGTTACGACGCTCGGCGCCAAGTGCCATGCGAATCCCTATTTCATTCGTTCTCATAGAGACCGAATAAGATAAGATCCCGTAAAGTCCTACAGATGCCAAGGCGATCGCCAAAAGGCTGAAAATAGTGGCGAGTCTGGAGAGTAAGCGATCACTGCTTAAGAACTCACCTAGTTTACTAGACAAAGAACTTAACTCTGTGTATTGCAGTCTCCATTGTGCGGACCGAAGTTCTGACAGGACAGCTTCTGGGACACCTGACACATTATTCACTGAACGTGCTGCAATAGTTATCCAAGATTTTTCTGTGGTTTTTGCATGTTGAAAGAGTGGTAGGTAGAGGATTGGCGGCGGTGGATTGCGCAAATCATTATACCTAGAGTCTTTTACCACACCAATGATTTCAATTGACGCAGAGGGTTGCATTCCAGCCAGGCTGATCCGCTCACCAAGCGGGCTCTTCTTCTGGAAGAAATGACGTGCCATCGCCTCATTTACAATAGCAACCTTCGCAGCACTCTCATTATCGAAGGAGGTAAAATCACGTCCTTGAATGATAGGGGTATCCATCAATTGAAAAAATTTTGGCCCCACCTGTAATAGCTGTATATCAATATCCTTAACAGGCTGAGATGTGTGTTCGCTCAACAAGATAGTAGCACTCCTCTCACCTCCTTTTACTAGAGGAAGGTCAGATAGACTGGCTACGCTTACTCCTGGGATAGAGTTAATACGGTCCAATAGCTCACTATACATCCCACTTATTTGAGGGAGATTGAGTCCTTCACTCATCGGTCGCACCTGGAGCATCCATACATTCTGCTTATTGAAACCTAGATCTAGGTTCTCCAATGCTCTTATACTGCGAAAGAAAAGCCCGGCGCTGATAACAAGCGGCATTGCGATTGCTATCTGTAACACAACCAGAATCCTACTCGACATCAATTGAAAACGGCTCTGTGTTATTCCTCTCGCGTTCTCCTTTAATACTGAAGCTGTATTAATGCGCATGGCCTGAATCAAAGGGTTTGCACCGAGTATAACTACTGTAAGTGCGGAAACTATCATCGTGAACCCTACAGAACGAAGATCCAGGCTAGTATCAAGTAAGATTGGATCTCCAGGTTTTGATACGAGCAATACTATAATTCTACTTACCCAAGAAGCCATCAGAAGGCCAAATGTCCCTCCAAGTACTGCGAGCAACAAACTTTCTATCATAAAGTGGCGCAGCAGACTTGCTCGGCTCGCGCCTATCGCAAGCCGCATACCAATCTCTCTTCGTCGTGCAGTTGTCCTAACCATTATTAAAGTGGCAACATTAATGCATGCTATTATGTACACTAGCCCGGCAATTGCCATCATTACGAACAGTGGCCGCGAAAACGTCTTTCGCAATGAGGAAATACCCGTACTAACTGGTAATATCTCTACCCTTCTTGTCCTAATTTCCTGCTTCACCGATTCGGGCATTCCAGATGATAAGGAGATCACTTCAGAATTGAACTGCTGAAAGAGTAGGTCGATGTTGGATCGCGCTTGATCAAGCGTAATTCCCGGCTTTAGCCGCGCCATCAGGTTCAACCAGCCCCCGCTACGATTGTTTAAGCGCGATGCGCTTACGAACGACTGTACTGGGATCCACATATCCGTCGAATTACCAACTTCAATACCGAAGAAGCCTGCCTGAGATACGCCGATAATTACTCGAGGGAGGTTGTTGATGTAGATTACCCTGCCTAGGATAGAGGGATCTTTTGCAAATCTCCTTTGCCAAAAAGCATGACTGATCACAGCTACTAACTGGTTAGTGTCTTTAGATTCATCCCCCGGCCCCAGAGTTCGGCCCAAAACTGCATTGACCCCAAGGGTCGAAAAGTAATTCGCGGAAACCAGCTCCCTTTTAACAAATTCTGCCTGTGGTGCTCCTTCTATGTTGCCGCTCACTA
>JAKEHZ010000260.1 GCA_022614735.1 Acidobacteriota bacterium
CAGATAGAACAAACCACAATCGCCCTGGGAAGAAAGTGGGTGTTTGGCAAAGACAGCGCCATTTACAGTTATCAAAGGATTGATCCGGATAACAGCCTCGTCAACGCGTCCATATACCGGCTCGACGACTTTCAGGGGCTGATCCGATCCGCAACGCATTTCGGTAAAGCGACTCAAGTGGGCGCATCGGCATGGAGGGCCGACAATGGGTGGATAGAAACGATCAATCCTGATTCGACGATCGAGAGAAGAGCTATTCAGTCACAGCCTGAGATCATCAACATCAGCGAGGGTATAGGTTTGTTCAGACGAACGACAAATGAATCCAGCAAGATGAGCGCTGCTGAGTTGCGGGAGCACATCACACAGCTCAAAAGCCTGGACATGCCTACTCTCGAATATCAAATTGACTTGAAGAGACGAATCGCATTTCCCTTGTCCTGCCTGGTTCTGGCTATTCTGGCGGTCCCCTTCATATCGGCAAAGCAGGCGAGGCGCTCAGGGCCGCTCGTCAGCGTCTCGCTGAGCGTCGGCATCGGCCTGGTCTTCTGGCTTTTAACCACGCTCTTCGAGGCAGTTGGTAAGCAGGAGAACCTGCCGGTGGATATGGCCGTGTGGGGTACTCACATCCTCTTTGGGGCTGTCGGACTATATCTGAATTTCGTCAGATACCGGCTCCAGTAGAATCAGCGGCGCGTCCGCGCAGCCTCCGATAGTTCTCTAAATTTACGTGACATTTACTGGCTGGATGAGATTCCGACCGCCCAGACATACAGCCAGGCGCCGCGCGATACAAAAATGTCGGCTACCCTCACACTTAACGAAGAAATCTCAGCCCCATAGAGCTAAGGGCTTTTCTCGCTTGCTGTGCGTCGCTGCCGCCCGTGTCCGGAGTCGCAATGAGTTTGACGAGTTCCTTTGCATTCCATGCCCACTTTGCTTCGCAGAGAGAACCGTCGGGGTGGCACTTGATAATTCCGCCAGTTGGGTCATAGTCAGGAAGAACCACCCCAACCCTTCTCAGTGCATCGCGCGCCTCAGCCCAAGCCTGAGACATGTCGATACCTTCGAAACGGTATTCCTTCATTACATCAAACCTTGTCTCAACTTGCGTATCCGACGGCGGCATCAGGAATGCAACCTTGCCCGCATGCGCGCCAATCACGTGTTCCACTTCCCGAACCAAGCCCGAAGAATTATCGGGGATCACGAGAATTGCCCTCGCATGAGCGGCTAGAATCTTCATGGCCTCGAACCACATGCGGTCTGGTGTATGTAGGGGTTTGTTTAGCAGGCGGACAATATTCAACGCTTTGCTGTCCAGTTTACTGGACAATTCCGATCTGCACTTCTGAGCTGATGGAATGGAAACACGTGAGGAGTTGCGTCAGTGAGTACGAACTGAACAAGAGATCATCGCTCGATTGAAAACTGCCGCCGTTCGTTTTGCCGATTCACAAACTGAACGCGCCTGGGCTATCGTCTCGGCGCACCGCGCCGGGCTATCGATCCGAAAGATTGCCTTGGCCACCGGTCTGAGTTCGAGCCGCACTCATCAGTTACTGAAGGAAGTTGACGCAAGCGAGATACCTGAATGGTTGAGCCAGGCACGTGAGTCCAACCTACAGATATTCGCAGAAGGTAACCGGAAGCGGTCGAGCCGGGAATCCAGGGTTCGAGCGCAAGTGGCTACAGAGATAACGATGCTGCGACAATGCATCTGACCGACAACGAGTGCTGAAGGTACTTAAACGGATTGTTGCCGACCTGGATGATCTTGCTCAGAACGCACAAGGGGCTGATTACGCTGGAGACAGTCTCGATCCTCAAACTCGTCATCGCCGACAGTTAGCTGAGCCACCGCCGAAGGGCCTCAGCGACCGCGAGCAGCGGGCGGCATTACGGTCGAAGTTGGGGTTGCCGCCGAAAAGATAACCGAGTGCGCAGTAAACTGGACAGCAAAGCGTTGCTTTCTGCGCCCCTTCTATATAATCTCCGAATGCGACGCAGGAGCATGCCCGGATATCGCTGACTGATGGCGATGACCTCCTGCCGTAGTCCGGGGGGCAATGATAGACCGAGTTAGGCAAATATCTCACGCTGCGCGGATACTGTTGGCGAATTCCCCAAACAAAGAACTTATGCGTTTCACTCGACTGGATATAAAGCGCTTACGAGGTTGGGATTGAGTTCGCCAACAGTATCTGCGCCACCGAAAGGACACGTTAGATCAGTCTCTTGGTGTGATCTCAGTCACCCGCGAACTCCCAAAGAGCCGGAATTGCAAGCCTCGCTCTTCGATCAAATTTGTATTCGCTATAAGGGCCGTTCTGCCTGACATAGTGCAGAAAGATCTGTACTTGACGCTCACCTCCGAATGTGTCTCTCCAATGAGGAATCTCGCACCCCTTGTAGATTAATCCATCACCGGGCTCAAGTTCTACACGTACGATTCTCCCGCTCACATCAAGGAAGACCGGCCATATATGGGCCCCCCCCGTCTGAATAGTGAGCGTTACGCTTATCTCACATGACTCCCTATCGACATGTTTCTTTAGATCGGCACCTTTTAGGTAGACACGCAAATACGAAAACGTTGGGTATAATGGATGCCCTACGATATTCTCGATGGTAGGGCATAGATTCTGAAGCAGCACCTCGGTCATCGGGTTCGCATATGCAGCATAAGCCTTTTTGACGATGTTGTCGCTGTAATTAAGCCAGTCTCTCTGTTGAAACAGATTGACACCCTCCAGAATCTGCTCGCACGTTCTGCTTGGAATTAGATTCTTGACAATTTCATAGCTACTTTCCATGAGCATAACTGTGATTCTCCCTCAAATATAAAAACCAGCTACAGAGAGCCCGCGTAGTGAGAATTCATCCAATTAGGCACTGTCAATCGAGGGTGGGGCAGTTTCTCGCGCAGGCGGTAAGCTTTGCGTAGCATCGGTGAACACTCAAAGAGAAGATCAAGCATCTCTCTTTCTTCCGGATCCAGGTCTTCACTCTTTTTTCGCAAAGCCCACAGCGCGCCTTTGAGTCCGCGTATTCTTCTCTTTTGAGAACCCGTTTGAGTTCTTTCATTCCGATCTTTCTTAATTTGTCCACGGCGGCGCGATAGAGTTTGGCGATGGTCACAAAATCACGATGCCAATTGAGCAGCGAGATTTCGTCCGATCCCAGGGCGCGTAGATTTTGATTTGATCCCAATCGATTTCGTCCTTAACGTAGCGTTTGAGTGCGCCGCGCACGACATCGTAGGTCACGCCGTGCTTGTTCGCGACATCTTGGATCGTGCTGTTAACCAACTCGCGCAGGAGGAATTCCGCTGGAGAATCACTGTCGGCTACACAGTGGCATCTGACACTCGATTTTCTTCTCGTCATAGTCGACGCTCAAGACGCGTATTCTTGGAATGTTTAACAGTTACTCGATCGGAATGATCATGGGAATGCTTCTTGTGATGATTTTACTGCCGCCAATATATGGGGCATTCCACGGCGATTCCCAAAGACCCAATATTTCTGGTATCACGTTGTTTAGGAAGCTATGGTTAATGGTATCCTGGCGCTAATTACCAATTGAGCAGGTCACCAAAGTTATATCCTGATAAATGACCGGAAGAGAAGACAATGTCCAGATGAGCCCCTGTTGTCCTTTCATCTGGGTCTTGTAAATCTGAGAGTTCAGCGCCCAGTCCTAGATGCAGCCCATAATGAGGCTCATGCCAATGATAGCCTAATCTTTGTTTCGTGGCTAATCTGGCGACGGCTTTAGATTGTCCAATACCAACTTCCGTAACGACTTGCACTCCTGGCATCAAGTCAAATACAGATTCAAGATCTCTGCAAAGATTGCGGTTGCTTCCATTCACGTTGACCACTTTCCCTTTTTGAAACCGCAATTCTAATTCTCCCCGTCTGATTCTGCCGTACTTCAAACCGAAAGGTACGGTTCCTATTATCCATCCATCAAGCACAATATTTCCATCCACATACTCAGGCATACAAGCAATCTCTCCTGTGGGAAGAACATAGTCAGCATATTGGTCAAATTCAAATCCGGAGAACACCACCCATTGGCTTCCCTTACAGCCTATAGTCAGCGCGTCGGCTTCTCCTTTCCTGATTGAGTACGACAAAGTGTCGCACGTCGCAACCTGTTCACGTAACTTCCAGCAGGCATTCCTCACTTCACTAGGAGGGTCACTGAATAAATCACAAAAATGCGAATCAGAGACGTCAATACACGATTTAACACGGTGCTGAGGCCAGCAGATGAAACCGAATAAGGCTTCATGTGATAAAGGAAGCCGAAACATTGGAGTGTTACACAACTCATGATAATGCATGTTAAAGATAATTGCCCCTACCTCTTCATTCTCTCGATTAGGCTCTTCAGCCTTACGGATGGCGCTATTATCAACTACTTCCAGATTCAGGTAACTCGAGTTTGCCAAGGCCGACTGCAGGTGAGTGACAATGTTTGCATGGTATCTTCTATCAAAAACTACAATCCAATGATTGATTCGTTGTGGAAGGTATGTAAGAAAATACTTGATAGCTTGTTCCCATTCGCTCATACCAATTTTTCCCCATGACTCAGCTCAGGCATCAGCGGTTATCCGCTAATACTTTGAAGTTAGCAAAAAGGGGCATTCCTCCCTTACAGTTGTTGAGTTCGCGAGACCATCCTACAAGAAGGAATGGCTTGGGAGAAAAGCCAAAATTTTGGGGCAACGATGCCCCGACTCAGCTTCTGAACATTGGCAAAACAGGCGACTATAACCCGCCATTTTCGCGGTCTTTTTCACTTTTTCTGACAAGCTCTCTGAATTTGCTGCCTCGCGCAGATCGGCTAACGCTTCCCACATAGGGCACCTCCTGAGTAAGCTGGATGATTCCAGCCTACTTTTTTCCGACAGGAGGAACACCCTATGCTCACGAAAATTGCATACAATTCGCCGAAACTATGCGCCTTTCTGGATCCACTGATCGAGTCCCTGTCGGAACCGCAACGCCAGTTTGTCGAAACGACTGACGCCTCGAATCGGGCCGACTTTCTGCGGATCAGCCCGTGGAGCGCCCAAAGCGTCCGCGCAGAACTTCTTGAGGCGCAAACCTCTTTTGCCATAGAGCGAGGTCAAAAAAGTTGTCAAGCTAGGGAAATCTACCTCGACATTGACGACTCGATTGGCGAAAGCATCGCGACACATGGTGGTTGGAGGTCGTTGACGCCCATCATGACCATACCAGGAGCACGCCCAAACAGCCCCGTTATGTCAACGGCTTCTGCTATGTCATCTGTCCAACGCGCGTGGGCGAAGTCGCCGTCACGCTCGACGTTCGGTTGTATTTACACAACCACACAGTGCACGCTATCAATCGCACGCGCGAGGCTGATGAGCGCATCCGTTTTCGCAGCAAGAACACTATCGCGCGCGAAATGCTCAAACAAACTGCGCCCCACCTGCCGGAGGGTTGGACTGTGATCGTGCAATTCAACAGCTAGTACGCTTCGAATATGGCATGTTGCAATTGAATGCATACATTACCCTGACGCTGGTATTCAATGTAGTGACAAACCTGTGTCTCTCATTACTTCAACCGTGCGCAATTTGCAAACCAGAGTAGACATATAGGTCTGCCACCACGTTGATCGGGCGCACCCTTCTGAAATTGCTATAAGTTTACAATGAAGACTTTTTCCTTTGGACTTTCCTTTAGATCGCCTCCACCGCGAGTCCACCACCCCACTGGATCGCATGCATTGCTTCTCGCCACGACAATTCGCCTTGATTCTTTACCATCTTCAATTCCGCTATCTGTTGAAGATTCAGATTCAAGAACGAATACAGGCATATTTTTCACGTACGCGGATAAATCAAGATTCGGTTGGAGGCTGAAAGGTTCAAGAGGTTCTCTATAATCTGGATGCGTTGATGCGCTTGCGTTCATCATGATCATGTTCTCCTTTCGTTTGCTCATTTTGCACTATATGCTGTTGGAATTCAGGAATCAGCCGTGTTTATCGTTCAGGCGAGCGACACCCATAAGCTATTGAAAATACAGGCATTGCTTCACCGTTCTCAGCGTCTGAATAAGTCCTTTGAATACAAAGTTTCAAAAATCCCGCTAGTAGTACCATTAAGCTAGAAAAAATTATATACCTCACACGGGCACAATTTGAGCTTTTTCAAAAGTCTGAAAATTCAGCGTAAGTAGTGATTCGAGATCATTTTTGTGCTCGGTCGAAGCCGATGC
>JAKEHZ010000038.1 GCA_022614735.1 Acidobacteriota bacterium
ATCCTAGAAATTTTCCGTTTGTTCCGTTATTTCCGTTTGTTCCGTTTTCTCTCTTCCCTTCCATAACCACAAAATCCGTTAGTACCTGGAGATCTGAGATTTGAAATCACCTCAGGCCGCGACCTCCTCTTTTGATTTTTCCACAGATTGATGAGCCTCCTGCAGTTCATCCTGCTCGACCATCAGGGCCTGCTCCATACGGTCGATGTCTTCTTTCTTCTCTCTTCGCGCCAGCAGCATCGAGCCGACGATCGCCATGAGGATCAGCACAGAGACAGCTTCAAATGGCAGCACATAGGTCGTGAACATCCCATTCGCGATTGACTCGACTGTGCCAAGTGACTGTGAGGGATCAGTCAGGGTATTAGTGCTGGGGATCGGCGCCGGAGCGTCGTTGACATAGCGAATGACAACGAAAACCTCGCCGAGCAATGCCAGAAAGAGCGGGGCGGCCAACCATTTGAGATACTTCAGTCTGTCAGTCTTCGACTCCTCCTCACGCACATTGAGCAGCATGATCACAAAGACGAAAAGGACCATTATCGCCCCCGCGTAGACGATGATCTGTACCGCCGCAATGAATTGCGCATAGAGCAACAGGAATAATGCCGCCAGAGAGCACAAAACGACGATCAGGCCAATGGCACTGTAGATCGGGTTGCGTTGCAGGATCATATTGAATGCCGCAACCACAGCTAATGCCGCCAGTCCTAAAAAGAGTATTTGAACGAAATCCATAAAAGCTCCCAGTCGAGGAGTTGTTAAACAATCAATAGACAAAGATGCCTATTACTGCCGAGAGCAGAATGTTGAAGAGCGCAGCCGGAAGCAGGAATTTCCAGCCGAAATTCATCAATTGATCATACCGGAAGCGCGGCAACGTTCCGCGTAGCCAGATGTAGAGGAACATGAAGAAGAAAACCTTGAGGAAGAAATAGAGCGGTCCGAGCAGCGGGTATTGTCCGACGAAAGGCCCGTTCCAACCACCGAGAAAGAGAACGGTCGCTAGAATCGAGACCGTCAGCATGTTCACGTATTCCGCCATGAAAAACATGGCAAACTTCAAGGAACTGCTGTATTCCGTATGAAAACCCGCAACCAGTTCCGTTTCCGCTTCAGGGAGATCAAAGGGTATGCGATTAGTCTCAGCAATAGCGCTGATCAGGTAAATCATGAAAGCGATTATGCCTGCCGGGAAAAGCGCGAGGATGTTCCATTTAAACCCACCCCAGCCTGCCTGCCCCTCGACAATTTTGACCAGGTCCAGTGTACCGGCGTGAATTACAACGGCAATAAGCGAAAGCGACAGCGCCAATTCGTAGCTGATCATCTGGGCTGATGAACGAAGGCCGCCGAGCAAGCTGTATTTTGAATTGGAAGCCCAGCCCCCTAACACCATGCCATACACTCCAAGGCTCGTCATCGCCAGCACGTAGAGTAACCCGATATTGAAATTGGTGACGTATAACGTCGTCGGGCCAATAAACGGAAGATAGACCTCCGGACCAATGGGATAGACGATCCCCACCATAAATGCAGGGATGACCGCTACGACAGGCGCGAAAATATAGAGCCACTTGTTGACGGCCAGCGGAATGATGTCTTCCTTGAAGAGAAACTTGATGCCATCCGCGATCGACTGGAACAACCCGAAAGGACCAACGCGGTTGGGGCCAAGCCGGTTCTGCATGAATGCCAGCGTCCTTCGCTCAATCCAATTCATCGAGACAGGCGAGAGCAGTCCAATCACGAAAACGATGAGAATCTTTATCAGGGATTCGAGGATGTAATGATAATCGATCGATTCAAATAGTGATGACATATATCGTTTAAGCCGGGAATATCAGCGGCGCGGGTGTTTCTGCCTGAGCCTCCTGCGGCAATTTCGGTGTTATCATCTCCGAGTATCGAGTGATTAAGGGATATCGCTTCTGCAGGCGCGAACCCGCCTTCTCCGTTATCTCGTGGCGTTCTACCGAGATATTTCTGTTGATGCGCTCGACCTGGATTGCCAGCCGCTCCATCAAATCAGCCACGTTGATCTTGCTTAAATCAGGCTGCGAGCGTTTGATTTGCGTCGCCCCTTCATTCGCCAGCAAGTTATGTGACAACCCGGCATATCCTTCGACATTATCAGAGATATCCTTAAACACATTCTTGAGCTGACCTTGATAACCGAATTCAATGCCCATCAACCTGGCGACTAAGTTAACGACCATCCAGTCGGGCCGCGCTTGCCCGACGGGCGGAATTGAACGACGCACAAATTGAACCTGTGAGCCGTTGTTGACCTGTGTGCCCTGCGCTTCGGCAAAGCTCGTCACCGGGAAGACGACATCCGCGAGCCTGGCCGTATCGGTCAGGAACATCTCCTGGACTACGAGGAAATCGAGTTTCTCAAGCTGTAATCTGATCAGCTCAGCATCGCCGTTGGCCTTCGCGACGACATCCTCGCCAGCGATATAGAGTGCCTTGATGCCGCCTCCCACCGAGTTGAGCATCGCCTGCGCCATCATCCCACCTCTCGTCGCGCTCGACATCCCCATCTGCCATGCGCCCATCGTGTTCGAGTAGCGTACCAGCGGCACAAAGGAGAACTTCGTCTCTGAACGAACCGGATCAGCCCCAACATCGAGCGTCGGTCGCTCGACGATGTATGTAAAGGGATTTTCATTGATCGAAGGCTTCTGCGTCGAGTTCGATGAACGCACCTCACGTTGCAACGCATCTATATGAGCCTTCTTTGCAGCCTCTGCCGTCTCAACACTCGGCGTGGCCAGCCTCTGTTCGAGCAATGCCAGCGCTTCCAGAGCTGCGCCACGCAGCTCATCGCCAAATATCACCACCACTCTGCCGCTCTCGAGCAAACCGCGGCGGAGCGCTCGTATCTCATCGGCATGCGCGCCCATCGCACCGGCCGCTTCGTCGATCTTCGACTCATCAAGCAGCGCATAAACTATGGCGCTCTCGCTACCCTCACGCGCGAGGATGGAAATCTGCGCTTGACGTTCCAGTCGCGATGGCGACGCATTGACGATGAAAAGCCGTGCGGCCTTTTGCCTCACCGCCCAGCGAATCGAAAATGCAGTCAATGGGTTCTCTTCATTCGGATCTGAGCCGATGAGCAAGATCGCGTCCGCGTTCTGAATGTGTTCCTGAGTCGCAATCGTCGGCGTGCCGTACCTGAAGAACGCCGCCAGGTCAATTTCATCATCATCCTGATAAAACTCCGCATGCTCCGTTTCAAGCGCTTCCGTTGCAAACCTCCTGAGCGTGTGTTGATCCTCGTTCAACAATCGTGCAGCACTGATCAGGCCGATCGAATTGCCACCGTATAACGCTTTGACCTCGTTTAAACTCGATGCCGCGTAAGTCAAAGCTTCGTCCCAGGTGGCAGGAACAAGGTGTTCTCCACGACGGATCATCGGCCGATCCAGACGCTCGCGGTTATGGACGAAGTCGATTGTGTAACGGCCGAGCGAGCAAAGAAAATCGTGATTGATGCCGCCTGCCGTGCGACCGCGACCATCACGCGCGACGGTGCGAATGATTTTCTCGGCCCGCGTCCCGGCAAGCATCGAACAGCCATCGGAACAGAAGTTACAAACAGTCGGTGTCTGCTTCAAATCCCACGGCCGGGCGATGTACTTGTAAGGCACGTGCAGCAGAGTGCCTGTCGGACAGACATCGACACAATTGCCGCAGTCCGAACATTCGACCCACCCGTTGAATGAACTGATGAGCGTATGAGACCCGCGATTGACCGTCGTGATCGCAAACTCGTCCATCCACTCTTCACAGACGCGCGTGCAGCGCTTGCAAACCACACATCGCTGCGGGTCGTTATACATGAACGGCGAAATCTGTCGTTCGAGATAATTCTCTTTATCCTCGAACGGAAAGCGAGTCCGGTCCTCACCAAACCCATAAGTCTGATCCTGTAATTCGCACTCGCCGGCGCGGTCGCAGACCGGACAATCGACCGGATGGTTGGAGAGCAGGAATTCGATCATCGCTGCGCGAACATCTTCTATCTCCTGTGAATTGGTTGTGACGACCATGCCTTCACTGACCGGCATCGTACAGGCGGTTTGCAGCTTCGCATTTTTCGGATTGTCCACGCGCACAACACACAGCCGGCACGAAGCTTGCGGCGTCAAGCCTCTGAAATGGCAGAAGCGTGGGAGGTAGATCCCATTCATCTCGCACGCCTCGATCAACAACTCGCCGCGCGGCGCGCTGACCTCTTGTCCGTTAATTGTGATTTTGACTGTTTCCATAATTGTTAATCCGCCGCCTTATGTATCTGCACAAGATCGTATTTGATCCTGCGATCAAAATCGTCGCGGAATTTATCGATTGCTGACTGGACAGGCATCGCAGCTGCATCACCGAGCGGGCAGAAGCTCTTGAATAAAATTTTATCGGCCAGATCGTAGAGCAACTCAATATCTCCGGGTCGGCCTTCATAACGCTTCATGCGATCAAATACCTTGTAGAGCCAGCGCGTGCCTTCGCGGCACGGGGTACACCAGCCACATGATTCGTGCATGTAAAAATGAGTGATATTTCGTGTCGTCTCGAAGATGTCAGTCGACTCGTCCATGACGATTACGCCACCGGAACCGAGCATCGAGCCGACCGCTGCGACAGATTCGTAATCCATATTGCACTTTCCTGCCTCGGCAGCATTGATTATCGGCACTGATGAGCCTCCGGGAATGACCGCCTTAAGTTTGCGCCCGCCCGGGATCCCACCGCACTCTTCATTGATGAGATTCATGAGCGGATAGCCCAATGGTACTTCGTAATTGCCCGGACGATTGACGTGGCCGCTGACCGTATAGAGCTTTGTGCCGCCGCTCTTTTCAGTTCCCAGCGCGCGATATGCATCACCCCCGTTGAGGATAATCCAGGGGACCGCGGCCAGAGTCTCAACGTTGTTGACGATTGTCGGACCGCCGTAGAGACCGACTACTGCCGGAAATGGCGGCTTCAAACGCGGATGACCACGCTTTCCTTCGAGCGATTCAAGCAATGCAGTCTCTTCGCCACAAATGTAGGCTCCCGCGCCGGGATGCACATACATGTCGTGATCGAACCCCGACCCGAGAATTTTCTTGCCAAGATAACCGCGCTGATAAGCTTGAGCGATGGCCTTCTCGAGGATCTCTTTGATATACCAGTACTCGCCGCGAATGTAGATATACGAGACGTTCGCTCCCAGAGTGTAAGCCGCGATGATCATTCCTTCGATCATCTGATGCGGATCGTAACGCATCAGATCGCGGTCTTTGCCTGTACCCGGCTCGGATTCATCGGCATTGTTGATGAGATATTTCGGTCGCTTCGACTCCTTAGGCACGAAGCCCCATTTCATTCCCGTCGGAAAGCCCGCTCCGCCACGTCCACGGAGAGCCGATTTCTTGACTTCTTCGAGTATCTTTTCAGGCGTTAGCTCTTTGAACGCCTTCTCCAGCGCTTGATAACCGCCCGTCTTGAGATAAACATCAATATCGCAAGCTTTGCCTTTGAGATCGAATCGAGATGTGAGTACTTTGGTCATATTCACTTTAGACCTTCAATAATCTTGTCTAGGCTCTCAGTATTTATTTTTTCGTGGTAGTCGAAATTGACCTGGAGGACCGGCGCGAGGTCACAATAACCGAGACATTCGACTTCTACCAGCGTGAATCGGCCATCAGGCGTGGTCTCGCCCAGTTTGCATCCCAGTTTCCGGCTGATGTGCTCGGTAATCTGCTCCGCGCCGAGCAGCATGCAGGAGACTGTCCGGCAAACCTGTAGCTTGTATTTGCCGATCGGCTTGCGCGAATACATCGTGTAGAAGGTTACAACTTCTTCCACTTCGTTGATCCGCATGTCGAGCCGCTTCGCCAGGTATTTGATGTCATCATCGGTTACATAACCATTTTCTTCCTGCGCAATGTAGAGAGCAGGAAGAATGGCCGAGCGTTTGACAGGATAATGTGAAATTATTTCGTCGAGCTTCTTTTCGTTGGATTCACTGTACATTTCAGTTTTCAGTCTTCAGTTTTCAGTTTTCAGTTTTCAGTCGTAACTACACAGCCGGTGGTGCAGTACGGGGAGCGTAAGCGACCTGAGCCTTGATAAAACGGCCTCTCGCCGAGGCTCAGGTCGCTTACGCTCCCCGTACTGCACCACCGGCTGTGTAGTTACGACTGAAAACTGAAAACTGAAAACTTTCAACGATCTATATCTCCCAGAACAATGTCGATGCTGCCGATGACTGCGACCACATCAGCTATCAACTGGCCTTCGACCATCGCGGGCAGCGCAGAGAGGTTTACATATGATGGAGCGCGGACGCGAACACGATAGGGCCGCTCTTCGCCATTGCTCACAATGTAATAACCCAATTCGCCGCGCGCTGATTCGATCGACTGATAGACTTCGCCGATCGGGACGGTGAATCCTTCCGAAGCGATGAGGAAATGATGAATCATGACGTCGATATGCTGCTTCATCAGATCACGATTAGGAAGTTCCAGCTTCGGATGATTGGACAACACCGGCCCTGGTTCTTTCAGACGTTCGAGAGCCTGGTTGCAGATCCTCCAGCTCTCCTCCATTTCATCCATCCGCACCAGATAGCGCGACCAGACATCACCACCATCGTAGACGGGGACTCTGAAATCGTAGGTATCATAACCGGAATAAGGTTCGGCCTTTCGAATGTCCCAATTGACGCCGCTCCCGCGAATCGTCGGCCCCGAGAGCCCCCAATTGATCGCATCTTCCTTCGATACTATGCCAACCCCTTTCGTGCGTCGCTGGAAGATCTTGTTGCCAGTCACAAGTTTCTTCGCTTCCCCGAGATATTTAGGAAACTCTTTGAGGAAATCTGCGACCAGCGGCAAGAAATTGGTTGGGACGTCATACCGACAACCGCCGATGATGAAGTAGCTTTGATGAAGGCGAGCTCCGGAAGCGCACTCGAATATGTCGAGGACCCTCTCTCGCTCGGTGAAAGCATAGAAGAATGCCGTCATCGCGCCGATATCCATGGCGTGCGTGCCCCACCAGACGAGATGCGAGGTGAGCCGATTCAGCTCGGTCAGGAGCACTCGCAGGTCTTGTGCGCGTCTGGGCACATCGACACCCATCAATTTCTCAACCGCGAGGCAATACCCAAGGTCGTTACCCATTGAGTTGAGGTAATCCATCCGGCAAGTTATCGTCACGACCTGTTGCCATTTCTCTTTCTCCATCGTCTTTTCCATGCCGGTATGGAGATAACCGATGTCGGGCGTAGCCTTAACGACTGTCTCCCCGTCAAGCACGAGTTCTAATCGAAGTACGCCGTGAGTCGAGGGATGCTGCGGCCCAAGCGAAACGGTCATCAGCGTATCCGCAAGCGGGTCAGGCCTGCGAAGCATTGAGACGGACGAGGTCGGAACTATTATTTCTTTAGCTCGCATATTTTGATTGCGGATTGCGGATTGCGGATTGCGGATTTAACTGCGGAACTATTCTTCTAAATCCGCAATCCGCAATCCTAATATCCCTTTATCGGAAAGTCCTTTCGCAACGG
Organism: Acidobacteriota bacterium; assembly: GCA_022614735.1. Taxonomy (GTDB): domain Bacteria; phylum Acidobacteriota; class Blastocatellia; order RBC074; family RBC074; genus JAKEHZ01. Next base: position 7,574 of record JAKEHZ010000038.1, read on the forward strand.
ATAGCCTTCATAATCTGCCGGCATCAAGATCCGTCGCAGATCAGGATGACCATCGAAAGTCACACCGAACATGTCATAAACCTCGCGCTCCAGCCAGTTCGACGCCTTCCAGATACTCCACATTGTCGGCAGATGTGCATCATCTTCCTCAAGGAAGACTTTGATGCGGAGGCGGTGGTTGTACTCGAGCGAGTAGAGTTGGTAGGCGACGGCAAAACGCGGTGAAGCGAATTCTCCCAGATCGACACCGCCGATATCACTGAGGTAATCGAAGCACAGGCTGGGCTCATCACGAAGAAAAGTCATCAACTCAACCAAACCCTCACGTTTGGCAACAATTGTGACCTCACTGACGGCCTCGATGATCTCTTGAACTGTCTCAGCAAATTTATTACGGATTAAAGAGACATCCGCATAGCGAGGGAGCGGTTTGACGCCAGGCGTCTTTTCTAAGGTTTCGGACATTGTATTTAAGGGTCGAGAGATTTCATTGAAAATTTGTCAGGCGACTTTTTCTTTCTCTGCCGTGAAGACCTTCTCTCGCTCAATCTTCTCCTGGAGTTTCATAATCGCCCAGATCAATCCTTCCGGACGCGGCGGACAGCCGGGCACGAAGACATCAACAGGCACTACTTTATCCACACCCTGGACGATGGCATAGTTGTTGAACACGCCGCCGGCCGATGCGCAGACGCCCATCGAGATCACCCACTTTGGCTCAGGCATCTGGTCATAAATGCGGCGCAAGACGGGCGCCATCTTGATCGAAACGCGACCTGCCACAATCATCACATCAGCCTGACGCGGACTGGCGCGAAAGACCTCTGCGCCGAAGCGCGCCAGATCGTGACGCGGATCCGTCACCGCCATCATTTCAATTGCGCAGCAGGCTAATCCGAAGGTCGCCGGCCAGATTGAAGACTTACGGGCCCAATTGACCAATGCATCCAGCTGTGTAGTTAGCACTTCAGGTAGAACTTCGCCAAGTTTATTTTCTATACCCATCGAGAACCTCAAATGCGAATTGCCGATTTGATGACTCTAGTTGCGGTTCCACTCGAAGATCCCTTTCTTCCAAACGTAGATATAACCGACCAGCAGAACGGCGATAAAGATCATCATCTCAAAGAAGACGAACGGGCGGGAGATTTGAATCAAGTTTTTGAAGACGACGGCCCAGGGGTAAAGGAAGATAGCCTCAATGTCGAAGAGGATGAAAAGCATCGCCACCAGATAGAACTTGACCGAAAACCGTTGGTGCGCCGAACCTACAGGATCCATCCCGCACTCATATGGCATCAGTTTGGCACGCGTGTTCTTATGCTTGCCGATAAAGTAAGCAAGAATGATGTTGGTCACCGCAAATCCGGTGATGAAGATGAACATAATGAGAATAGGCAGGTACTCTTTCATCCAGATCTCACTCTTTGTCTTAACTTCAACATTCGATTGGTATTTTGCCCCAACTCGGCATCCGATTCTTCTCCCTCAGATCATCTTTGCTGAAACCTCTTAATCGATTTGTTGGGTGCCGCAGGGGATCTTCATCCTAGATTGAGAATCTTAGTACAATCTCCCTGCCCTTGCAAGAAAAGCTTGTTACGCATAAAACTATGGGTGAGATTAAAAATGAGACTGTCTGTAGAGGCCAATTCTTGCGAAACTGCCGAAGCCGGTAGTATCGCCCACTGACAGAAAAATGAATGGATGCAGAATATGATTTTGGTCCTTTTAGATAATCTATTTTTTAGCGCCAAGATTAACCAGGCTGCTGAACAGTCAGGGTTAAAGGTAAAATATTCGAAGAGAGCAGATGAGGCTTTTGACCTGGCTCGTGCCGAAGTACCGTCTTTAATAATTCTTGATCTGGACGCCGCCAAATGCTCACCCTTTGATTTAATCAAGAGAGTGAAAGCTGATGAGGAGATGAAAGCGATTCCAACGCTGGGTTTTTTCTCGCATGTCAACACCGGCGTCCAGCAACAAGCCCGGGAAGCGGGGTGTGATCGCGTGCTCGCACGTTCTGTTTTTGACCGCAACCTCCCCGCTATCCTTAGTCAAATTTCCTGAATAAACCTATCGATACCGGGCACACATGAGGCGTGGCTTGACACTCTTTCCTTGACGATGGTACTTTCGTCGTGAAGTTTAGGTTGTGATATCCGCCGTCCACCTTGTCCAGAGCGGATCTTATGGTTCGCATCCCTGAAGAATGATTAAGAATGATCAGAAAGAGCGTGGAGACACTAGATGAGCGCTGCCGAGAGATGCTGGCGCTTCTAATTAAAACGCACATCGCCACTGGCGAGCCGGTCGGATCACGCGTCATCTCCAAACTCACTTCTGAAGGTCTCTCACCTGCCACAGTCCGCAATATCATTGTAGATTTGGAGGAGGCAGGATATTTGGAACAGCCTCATACTTCTGCCGGCCGTGTCCCCAGCCACAAAGGCTATCGCTTCTATGTCGACCATATACTCGAGCAAACTCAACTATCGGAGTCAGACGAAACCGTTATCCAGCTTGGGATGTTGGGCGCCCTGTGGCCAAATGCCGACCAATTAATGTCCCGGGCTTCACACCTGCTCTCAAGCCTTTCGGAAAGCGTCGGTATTGTAATTTTACCGAGCATTGCGCACGACATTATTAAACATATCGATTTCGTGCGACTGAGTGACGGGCGGATCCTCGTCATCACTGTTTCACGCGCGGGAATTGTCCAGGATCGACTGGTGCGAATCGACGAGGACCTGACTCAGGATGAATTGAATTGGACCGCAAACTATGTCAATGCAAACTTCAGCGGCATGAGTCTGTTCGCGATCCGCACGGAGTTGTTGAAGCGCCTTTCTGAAGAGAAAGCCCTTTATGACCGTCTCTTACAGAATGCAGCGATGCTCTGCGAACGCGGTCTGAGCGAGACCGAACAGGCAGGCGCTGATGTCTTTGTCGAAGGCGCCTCGAATATCGTAACCAACCCGGACTTCGCCGATACCGAACGAATGCGCGAGTTACTTCGAATCTTCGAAGAGAAGAGCCGGCTCATCAAGATACTCAATGAATGCGTGGGCATGGCAACTGGGCATACTGTCACAATTCGTATCGGCCAGGAAAACAGTCTGCCGAGCCTGCATGGGTGTTCGGTGATAACATCTTATTACAGTTGTGGTGATCAAGTTATAGGTAATCTTGGCATTGTTGGCCCGGTCAGGATGGAATATGCGCGCACGATCGGCGTGGTAAATTATGTGGCGCGTCTGCTCGAGAAAGCTCTGGCAGATGCCCCGGCTGGCCCAACTACCCCAATCCGAAGCGAGGTATAAGAGTCGTTGAGCAAGCGTGACTATTACGAAGTTTTAGGTGTCCGGCGTAATGCGGCTGATCAGGAACTGAAGAGTGCATACCGCAAACTGGCTCTACAACATCACCCGGACCGCAATCCGGGAGACAAGCAGTCAGAAGAAAAGTTCAAAGAGATCAATGAAGCATACGCTGTCTTGTCCAATCCCGAAAACCGCGCGCGTTATGACCGGTACGGTCACGCCGGAATCGGGTCCTCAGCATCTTCAGGTGCATGGGGCGCGCCAGATTTTGGAGGCTTCGAGGATATCCTCGGCGATCTCTTCAGCGATATTTTCGGCGGCGGTCGCACCTCACGTCGTGGCGGACCGCAACGCGGCCCCGACCTGCGCTACGATCTGGAAATCACACTCGAACAAGCTGCCGCCGGCTACAAAACACAGATCAATATTCCACGTCTCGAGAATTGTCAGACCTGTAAAGGATCGGGCGCCGCACCGGGAACATCGCCCACCACATGTAGTGTGTGCGGTGGAGTCGGCCAGGTCCGATTTCAGCAGGGCTTCTTCTCAGTCAGCCGAACCTGCCATCAATGCCGTGGCACAGGCCGGATGATTACCAGTTACTGCAAAACCTGCAACGGTCAGGGCCGCATTGAGAAAGATAATCACATAGAGATCAAAATTCCGGCGGGTGTTGATACCGGCGCTCGTTTGCGGCTGGCAGGCGAAGGCGAGGCCGGAGCAAATGGCGGGTCCCACGGTGATCTATACGTCGTTATCCACGTCAAGGAGCATGAGCTTTTTGAACGTCAGGGCAATAACCTCTACGTCAATGTCCCAGTCACCTTCTCACAGGCTGCGCTGGGAGCAGAGATCAAAGTCCCGACACTCGATGGCGAAGATATGTTGACCATCCCCGAAGGCACACAGACCGGTTCTATCTTCAGAGTAAAAGGCAAGGGTATCGTCTCGCTTCAGGGACAAGGACGCGGCGATCTATTTGTCGTTACCACCATTGTCACCCCGACAAGACTGACCCGCGAACAGAAACGTCTGCTCGAACAATTCTCCGTTATCGAAGAGAAACAGAATGCAGGTACTGCCCGGCGGTTCGGTAATAAGGTCAAAGATATTTTTGGTTAACTTAAGAGTTTCAACACAAAGGGTCAAAGGCGGATAAATGCTTGATTTATTTCTTCTTTGACCCTTTGATCCTTTGATCCTTTGTGTTGAAACTCTTAGCCGGAAGGTGAAACTTGCCGAATTTTTCGTTTGTTTCCTATTCTCTCCTGCCCCCACCAATTCTTCATCTTGCGTCACGGCCATATTTGTTGTAGCTTGGCGCCTCGCTACTAGATCTTGTGGTATTGGTCTTTTAATGGCAAAGAATCTCAAATCGATATTGATCCTTGCAATTGGGCTTGGGTTAGCCTACTGGTTTGTCAGTCGCCTGGACTGGCATAGCGTTGGGGTATATTTGCTCAACGCAAAAATCTGGCCGCTGGTCCTGGCGGCAGTCCTGGTAAATCTCACGATGCTGGCTAGAAGCCTGCGCTGGCAGGCATTCCTCGCACCAATCAAGCCAGTGGGCCTCGGAAATTTATTCGCAGCGACCTCGATCGGATTCGGCGCACTGTTTGTCATCGGCCGTGCCGGCTCCGAGATTATCAGACCGACCGTGCTCAGCTTGCGAGAACGACTGCAACCGAGCGCAACCATCGCCACAATTCTGATCGAGCGTATCTACGATAGCTCAACGGTAGGCTTGCTTTTCTCTTTAAATTTGATCTTTTTCGAGTTGCCGGCTGACCGCGCTCAGGCCTGGGAGGGCCTCGGCGGAACCCGCACTGTCGGATTAAGTCTCACATTCGGATTGCTTTTTGGACTTGCAGTCCTTGTCATGTTGCGATTAAAAGCAGAATTAATAATAAGATGGGTGGAACGTGTCACAAACCGGCTCCCAAAGAAACTCACTTTGCCGCTTCTGAACTTTGTTCGCCATTTGGCCGAAGGATTATCGGTCCTGCTGAATTTACGCAAATTGCTTGTAACCATTTTTTATACAGCCTGTGTCTGGGTATTAGTGTCGGTGGCAACCTGGCTGGCCCTCTTTGCCTTCGGGGTAAATTTCTCTCCAAGTCAAATCATTTTTACGCTGGGTTTTGGACTGATCGGCTCGATAGTGCCGACGCCGGGAGGATCGGCGGGGGCTTTTCACGCGGCCGCAGCCAAGGCCTTTGAGTTTTTAGGACTTGAATCAAACCTTGCTGCAAGCATCGCAATTGTCTATCACCTGATCGCCTTCGGACCGCCCTTTCTTCTCGGCCTTTATTATTTGGTTCGTGAAGATATCAGCTTTGGCCAGGTGCGTGAAATGATAGCCAGTGAAGGCGAAACAAGCGAGCTAAAAAAACAAAAAGCGGGTATATCGAGTTAAGAATTTTTGGAGGAATTAGCCGATGAAATGCCCCTTCTGTGGACATATGGAAGATAAAGTCGTCGATTCACGCGAATCACGCGAAGGAGATTCAATCCGCCGGCGTCGCGAATGTCTAAAATGCGAGCGGCGCTTTACAAGTTATGAGCGGATCGATGAGATTCCGTATATGGTCATCAAGAAGGATGGACGCCGTGAGTCTTTTAACCGCGACAAGGTCATGGCAGGACTCTTACGCGCATGTGAAAAACGACCGGTCTCTACCGTCAAACTCGAAGCGATAGTCAATGCGGTTGAAGCATATGTGCAAACATCTCCCGAGCGTGAACGGGCCACATCGAAGATCGGTGAGATGATCATGCGCCGATTGAAAGAACTCGATAAAGTCGCCTATGTCCGCTTCGCTTCTGTCTATCTTGAATTTCAAGATGTCTCTGAGTTTATGGACGAGTTGAAAGGCTTAATCCGCTTACGCAAATGAGCCGGTTCAAATAATTTGACTTAACATCAACGAAAGCAAGAAGCATCCCTTGCAAATTACTTATCACGTTGCTAGTATGCAAGTTTTGACGGCAATGATCTTTGTAAGACCATCTTCATTATGCCGTTATGCCGGTGTAGCTCAGTTGGTAGAGCGGCGGTTTTGTAAACCGCATGTCGGGGGTTCGAGTCCCTTCACCGGCTCTCTCTCAAAATTTCAATTTGAGATTTGAGATCTGAGATTTGAGATTTGAGATTTGAAATGCGCAGGGGTGGTCGAGTGGTTAATGGCACCGGGCTGTAAACCCGGCGGGCTGATCGCCCTACGTAGGTTCGAATCCTACCCCCTGCATTTTTGATTGCGGATTGCGGATTGCGGATTGCGGATTTGAAAAGAACCAGTACCTAAATTGCTGAGATCTCTTCAAATCCGCAATCCGCAATCCGCAATCCGCAATCAAAAGGGCGGGCGTAGCGCAATGGTAGCGCACCAGCCTTCCAAGCTGGTTGTTGCGGGTTCGAATCCCGTCGCCCGCTCCAAGATGATCTCAAATTTCAAATCTCAAATTTGAGATCTTCTTAGGCCCACATAGCTCAGTCGGTAGAGCGCGTCCTTGGTAAGGACGAGGTCACCGGTTCAAGTCCGGTTGTGGGCTCCAGATCCTTGTGGATTGAGACGAAACTTATGGCGAAAGAGAAATTTAACCGCAATAAGCCGCACGTCAACGTGGGAACAATCGGGCACGTTGACCACGGGAAGACGACCTTGACGGCTGCCATCACGA
>JAKEHZ010000261.1 GCA_022614735.1 Acidobacteriota bacterium
CTGAAGAAGGAAAACGGAACAAACGGAAATAACGGAACAAACGGAAAAATCCTAGAGAATTTCCGTTTGTTCCGTTATTTCCGTTTGTTCCGTTTTCCCTTATTACCATCATTAATCACTCTCCACGGTTAACTGGGGAGCTACCCCGTGACAATCCGTGGTGAATTGCCAACATTTACTGAGGCATTACGGATTCAGCGTATTCTGAAGCAATCACACCGGGACGGCAACAGTTCAAATCCATATCTCTCTTCATTCCTGAAAGAGAAGGTTGCGGGAGATTTGCTTGTCCGGAAAGAGGCGCCGCTGGAGTCCGTCGACCTCGCCTTCTACCGCATGAAGCAGAACAGCAATGCTATCGGCTGTGTCGAAACGCAAATTTTCACAGTGATACCGATAGGCGTTATTCAAACACTCTTTCAAGGATGGGGAGCAGTATGGTGCGAGGGCAGATAAGGTCTTTTCGGCGTGTTGAGAGGTTGAGATGCTGGAGACCGCGAAATGTGCGAGAAGGCCGAGCAGGTGAGACGTGACTTCGTCGTTTGAGAGAGATTCCTGATTTTCCGCCAGCGTTTCGAGTTTCCTCAAGGCCGCGACAGCCAGTCTGAAACGACGGGAACGGAGCGCACTCAATCCAATCTCGAAAGCCAGTTCGTGGCTGCCCGATTCCACCAGTTGAACGAAAGTGAAAGCGGCTCTCTCCAATCCCAGTCTGACTGCTTCAATTCCAAGCAAAGTAATCATCCTGATCGCGGTAATCTGATCGCGCGTCGAATGCAGTTGTTCTCTGGGGAACTCGTCTCTCATCTGCCTGAGAATCTGCGCAGCCATTTCGAAGTTGCCGTCGTTCCCGGGCTCCTCTTTATTGGCAAGGATGGTCGGAAGTTCGTGGAGAAGTCGATCGAGTTGATCACCGCTGTATCGGTCGGACTTCTGCGCGGCATCCACCACATCCTTGATCACACGCAGAACCAACTCCTTCTCGTGCCCGGGGTTGCCTTTCTCGCCAAGATAGACGAGATCTTTTACTGCTTGATCGTCTAAACGATTTTTTCTGTTCAATGATTTGAGCAGGTTCTTCTTCAAGCGACCGATGATGGTCTCTCTTTCGTACCCTCTCAGAAGTAAACTCAAGCCCAGGACAAAAAAGGAGGCCCCTGTAATCACAATAACAGCGAGAAGAGATTTCCACGGCGGGAATTCTTTCGTGCTCTCCGCCGGATGGAGCAAAAAGACGAAGAGCAGGGAAGCGATAGAAGAGAGGCCGATACAGAGATACCACCACCACCTTCTCAGCATTCTCTGAGCGAACAGACGTATCTCTTCCTGGGTGATGAGCTGAGCGATCAATGCAGGTATGCCTATCGAGAAGACAAAAAGGCCGAAGAGTATCTGCAGATAGGCTGAAGCCCATTCTTCAGTAAGCGAAGGTGGATCTGGAAGCATATTTGAGAATCCTCAGTACTCTGTCAGCGAAGTTTTCTCGCATTTTTCCGGCATGTTTCAGAGGACGCTAAATGTAGATAACAGTTTGTGGTTCACCGCAGAGGCGCAGAGAGCGCAGAGGAGGCGCGGAGAAAAAGAAAGAATTTGAGAAAAGAGTGCAGCGAAAAGAGTTGCAGAGCAGGCAAATCTCTCTGCGCAATCTCTGCGCCGCTCTGCGCCTCTGCGGTGAACCACAAACTGTTATCTACATTTAGCGTCCTCTGAAACATGCCGGAAAAATGCGAGAAAACTTCGCTGACGAGTATTTATCTACTTGTTATCTTTCTAACTTCTTCGATGATCTCAAGCAGCGCTCGATTAGTCGTTTCGGTCGTCTTCTGACGGTAGATTCTGATATTTAGTCGCTCCAAATCCAAATGCACCTGTGTTTTACTTTCGACTGTAAATACAGCAAACCTCTCCGCCGTGACCCAACGTGGTATTCCGTCCAGCCTCATGCGCGCGGCGTGAGGGATGAGCAGACCATAAAGGATGTCCAGTCCCAGCCGTGCATTTGCATTGTCGCTGTGCCCTCTTTTGTAAAGGTCGCGCCAATTCCTATCCTCGCCGGGCGGGATGCGGATGTCTACAATGACCACGTCGAACTCTGTCCTTCGCAAATGTGCAATACCTGTAGTTGCATCCAATGCCACGACCAGATCGTATTCGCCGTGGACATAGACGGGGCCGAGCATATTTTGGAAATCGGCGCGGGCGCCGTCCTCGATCCAAAGAACTTTCTGCTTTTTCTTCATCTCATTCCTTGTTTTGTAGGTCCGGGTAAAGGGGCAGTTTGAAGGTCGCCGTCGTGATGAATGGCTGCTGATAATCATCATCCCTGCCCCCGGAACGAGCAGGATGGCTCTTCACTATCACATCACCTCCGTGTTCGCGGGCAACACGTCGAGCGTCGGTCAACCCAATTCCTGTGCCTGAACGACCGCGATCGCTGGCTTTCCTCCCGCGATATCCGAGTTTGAAGATCAACTCTCTTTCGAGCTCCTCTTTGGGTATCGGCACACCCCAGTTTTCGAAATCGATATAGACATAATGTGAATCGGTTCGAACGCGGATGGCGATCCAGGGCGCCTCGTCCTTCTTTCGAATCCAGCTATATTTGATGGCATTGTGCAGCAAATTGGAGATCGCGCGAGAGACATCATGTTCGGCGACCTCGACCAGCACTTCCGAACTCTCGATGACATCCAGTGTCACACCGCGACTCCTGGCAAACCCTTGCAGACGGTTGATCGCCTGCGAGATGAGTTGTGGCACCTTGCTGATGGCCTTCGAAATTTCAGTTTGCGCCCCAGTCACAACATATTCGCGCAGAGCGCGCAGGACATAATCGATCTCGATCGTCACGTCAGAAACCTGGTGTAATGCAATCAAATTACAGATGCGGAGCAACTCCATCGCCGCTGTCCGCACCTCGCGCACTTTCTCTCTGGGCAGCTTACCCTTCTGAATATCATCGCAGATTGTGCTCATGTTGAGCGCTGCCTCTCGCAGGATCGAAGGATAACCTTCAACAAACGGCGCGATCGAGATGTAGTTACGCAAAATATGAAGCAGGTTCTCTAACTCGGCCCACTCTGTCTTGGGTAAGGCAATGGTACGGTCACCGGATTTCGCGAGCTGGAGCAATTTATCGAGCAGATCAGCGAGTCTTCTTGCCGGCCCGGCCAGAGCCTCCGCCGCGCGCTGTGGCAGCAGTTCGTGATATTTCTCGAATGGATCGGGTTTGAGCGATGAGATGACAGCTTCCACCGATTGTTTGATCATCACCAGGGTCGACGCATAGGTGTGAAGGATCGCTCCGATGTCGTTGGTCAGTTCTTCGACTTTCTTCACCAGATATTCTTCCTTCTCTTTAAGCGCGGCCTCTTCGGTGATGTCTCGCACGGCGCCGACGCGCCCGATCACTTCACTTCGGCTGTTGTGAAGGAGCCGCGAGTTAATCTCGAAAACTTTCTCGCGGTTTTTATGCGTTTTAACTTTGAGCTTGTAACCGTTCAGCGAGTGAGTCGGGCTGGAAAGGATAGTCTTCATGAACTTCTCGTACTCAAGATTTGAGGCATGCAGATTTCTGATCTTGAATCGATGTGCTTCATCCTCGCTCTCAAATTCCAGCAACTCGAGAAATTTACGGTTAAAATCGGTGACTACATCCTCACCATTTTGCAAGCGAGCAACATAGAAGCCCAGAGGGACGCCATCCAGAATGCTGCGATAACGCTCCTCAGTCGTGACGTCCATCATGGTCCCGCCCCGGCCGGTGTATTTGCCCTCCGGCGATTTATCTCTGATGGCGCTGACGGAGACATAGATGTGCTCACCATTCTTCTTCCTCAGTTTCAACCGGTGATCGACGACGGAGTCCTGTTGATTGATCGACTGTTGAAATTCCTGGGCGTCTTCGGTATCGGCGTAAAACTCCAGAGCCGATTTACCCTTTACTTCATCGGCCGAGCTGTAGCCGAGCATTTCGTACCAGGCTTTGTTGACCTCGACGATATTGTCTTGCGCGTCCAGACGGTAGACGCCGATCGGCAGACGCTCGAAGAGACGGCGGTAATTTATCTCTTCGGTCACGTCAACCATGCAGCAGATGTAGCCGATGATTTCTTCAGTTTCAGGGTCGTAGAGCGAGCGCGTATGGTCCTGCACGAAGATTTCACGCCCTTCGACTTCGAAGGAAAGAATCTCTTTTTCCACCCACTTCTGTCGATTGCTCGCGCGCTCTTCACGATCAAGCCGTTGCATGAGTCTCCCGCGCTCTTCGGGATCGCGGTAAAAATCAAGGATTGAGTAATTCAGCTCATCGTTCTGCGACAATCGAAGAATTTCGCGCACCTTCTCATGGCATTTGATGAACCGACCGTCTTTAGCCACGATATAAACGCCGATCGGCAGATCGAAGGGGCTCAGACTTTCGGCCAATCGTCGAATCTTATCGCTGTCCGCTCCTTCTTCGAGTTGCGCCTCTCCGGCCGAGGGGAGAAGTTGGTTCTGCAAGATGTCGAGCAGCCACTCGGTGGGAGCTAAACCACTTTTATCTGCCTGCCTTTTGATTTGAGCATAAATCTCATCACTTAACTCAAGCGTGAGGGGTTGGCTCATGGCTGTACTCCTCTGTCAATGTCCTGGGAGCGCAAGCTCCCAGGACATTGACAGCGTTTCTGGGCGTCGTCATGAACGACATGAACGACTCCTTTGGAAATAGTTCGTAGTACCAGCTTCAGCCGGAAGCGGCTCGGGACGAGCCTTGCAGGGGCGTCTGGCGACGCCGTTTCCGGCTAAAGCCGGTACTACGAACTTTTTTCATCAGCTTCACTGAGCCGTCCACCCGCCGTCAACGAACAACGCGCTTCCGGTGATAAAGGATGCGGCATCTGACGCCAGGAAGACGGCTACTCCGCCGATCTCAGATAGCTCGCCCCAGCGGCCCATCGGAATCCTTGAAACAAAGTCCTGATACTTCGCCGGGTCATTGAGCAATTGTTTGTTCATATCCGTTGCAAAAGGGCCGGGGCAGATTGCGTTGACTGTCACGCCCTTAGTCGCCCATTCCAGCGCAAGCACACGTGTGAGGCCTAAGACACCGGCTTTCGACGAAGCATAAGGCGCGCGTGCAGAAAGGGCGATCACAGACATAATTGAGCCGAGGTTGATCAGACGTCCCCAGCCGCGCTCGCACATCGGTGGGCCAAAGGCCTGAGAACACAAGAATGGCGCGGTCAGGTTTGTGGAAATAACATCATTGAAATCAGTCTCAGACAATTCTTCAATCGGGCCGCGGATGTTGATGCCTGCGTTGTTGACTAAAATATCAACCGGTCCGAGCGTGCTTTCGACCTCTTTCCTCAATTTCTGCATTTCATCTCGTTTTGTCACGTCCACAGCAAAACCGGCTGCGTGTCGCCCTGTTGAATTGGCAATTTCATTCGCTGTTTTTTTGCAATCAGCCAGTGTCCGGCTGGCAATAGCTACATCTGCGCCAGCTTCGGCAAGAGCCTGAGCAATTACTCGACCGAGTCCTTTAGCGCCGCCCGTTATGAGCGCGCGTCGGCCATCCAGTCGAAAGAGTTCCATAACGTTTTTGCTCGAACCGTTGGGCATTTCCATCGTTGGGTTTCTCCTGCGGCAACTACTGGGAGCGCAAGCGCTCCCAGTAGTTGCCACTGTTTGAGGGCGTCGCAGTGCAACATGAACGACTCCTCAGGAAACAGTTTTCAGTTTTCAGTTTGCGTTTCACCGAGAGCTGAAAACTGAAAACTGAAAACTGTTTTAAGACTTGAGTACCTGTTTCGCATAAGCACCACTGCGGCGCAGGTTGTCATCTTCGAAAGCCAGGGCTTCCTGGGGCTTCAAGCCGGTGATGCGGGGCAATGGCTCTTTTGAAGCCCGTCTGAGAACCGTGCTCTCAAACTTCTTGATCCGCGCCTCGTCTCGTCGCTCGTATGTGATCCAATAATGATCCGTCTTGTAAGGCACCTTCAATGGGTCGCGTGTGATCATCTCTAAACAGAAATGCACGTCAGATCGCTGCTTGCGTATTATCCCGATGATCTCCGCCAGCGGTGTAATCCCGTCGCCCAATGCTACCTCGGACAACTCGAAGCCGTCGGGATAAAGTTTGACAGCCATATCTTTCAGATGTGTCGTCACGACGTAAGGTGCGAGCTTCTTCGCGACCTCGACTGAATCTTCGAGCAAGGCGAGATTATTGCCGAAATCCACACACGTGCCGAGGTATGGGCTGCTGACGCTTTTGAGCATCTCGACGAACTCATCTGCGAGCCAATCCTTATGGTTCTCTATACCAACCAGAAGTTTGTGTTGTTTGAGCATCGGCTCGGCCTGCTTGAAAGTTCTCTTCCAGTGATTGGCGAAATCCTGCCACTTCGACATCTCGTGGAAATCTTCGTAGCGCCGCCCGCTCAAACAGGCAATGCGCAAACGCGAGACACCGAGTTGATGCGCTGATGCGGCAACCTTTGCGAATGCATCCGCATTCTCGAGCGTCCTCGCGCTCACAGCAAATTCCATGAACATCTCCTTTGCCTCAAGTTGCGCGCGAATGCGTTTGAGATATTCGGGTTCAGCTGAAGTCAGTTGAGCAACATCCATCTGGCAACCGCTGCCGCCGAACGAGTGACAGAGGTCAATAAATTTTTCGGCCGGCAGCGGATGGCCTTGATTACCTGCCATCTCGCGCCCCTGGCGAATACGTATTGGGAATGATGTGTAGGCAATGCCGTAGGATTTGAGCAGAGGTTGTTCTGCCAATTTTAAGAACTTCGCTGCGGCCATTGCTGAAACTGATGTGAGAAATTCGCGGCGAGTTTTCATAGTCGTATTTGTTGAGCTGATAAATTGGAAAATCAGGAGAGAAGACGAAACAGTTTTCAGTTTTCAGTTTTCAGTGAAGGCGAATTACCACTGAGAACTGAGAACTGAAAACTGAAAACTGTCCTCAGGTTCTCGGCATAACAGCTTTCAGTTCACGATCCCACGGAGCGCGATATTCCTTGACCAGCAACTTCGATGCATCGCGGTCGCCGGTGATCTCTTCTTTTGCATCATCCCATCGAACTGTGCGTCCGACTTTCAAAGCGATATTAGCGAGATGACAGGCCATTGAAGTCTTATGGCCGCTCTCAAGATCAGAGGCGGGCTGCTGGCGCGATTTGACGCAGTCAAGAAAATTGCGCACGTGCGGCTGGAATTGGTCACGGACCTGTTCATAGCCGTCTTTTTTCACGGCTGCGGTGCGCAGTTCAGGTGGCGCCGATACCCTGCGAGGCTCAGTGAAGCTCGGTATCTGATTCTCGGCAGGGATCAACGGATCGGGTATGATCTCGAACCCGCCCCGGTCGAGCCTGAGCGTGCCTTTCGTGCCGCAAAATTCCAGGCCGGGGCGCCGGTTCGCACTGATCTCATTGCACGACCAGTTCACGATGAATCCCGGGTAATCGAAGATAGACTCGAATACATCCGGTGTCTCACCCAAACCTTTGAGCGAATAGCGTCCGCCCATCGCAGCCACAGCGCGAGGCATAGCGTTCATCGCCCATTGCACAATATCAATGTTGTGGGAAAGCAGATTGGTCGTTTGACCGCCCGAATAATCCCAGAACCACCGGAAGTGATAGATGCAGCGATCCTTGTCGAAAGGCCGGTACGGCGCAGGTCCAACCCACATCCGCCAATCTTCTTCAGAGAGCGACTCGACGCCGACCGGTTTGGTGAACCCCGGCATGATATTTCTGAAGCTTGCCATGCGTATGTTGCGAATCTCACCAAGCTGACCATTGCGAATCAGCTCGACGCATTGTTTGTATTGCTCGCCGGAGCGCTGCTGCGTGCCGACCTGCACGACACGTTTGTAATGCCTGGCGGCATCAATCATCCAGCGGCCTTCACGCGCGAAGAGCGTGAGCGGCTTTTCGACATAAACATCTTTGCCCGCGGCGCAGGCGAGGATTGTCATCAGTGCGTGCCAATGATCCGGTGTCGAGATAACCACTACATCAATGTCTTTACGGTCGAACATCCGGCGGAAGTCTTTGAAACCTTCAGACTTTTTGCCCGATTTTTCCGCAACTGTTGCGATGCCTTCGCGTAATCGCGGATCGTAAACTTCGCAGATCGCCGCAACCTCCACATCCTCTTGCGCCAGAAAATCAAGCAGGTGGCGCTTGCCAATGAGCCCGATGCCAATAAATCCGGCGCGAACTCGATCGTTGGAGCCCAGGATGTTTTGGTATGCTGCCGCGCTCAACAAACCCGCACTTGCAGATTTCAAGAAACTACGTCGGTCATTCATAAATTTAACCTCCGTTGATAGAAATCAAGGCCGAGTGAGGAACGCGCGGATTCTAAATCAAAACAGCGCACATTGGTATATTGCTCAATAATAATTATCTTGCCTATCATGGCAGCTTGCTGTAGGCTTCGCGCACCCCCGAAGAACCTAGTGGTTTATCCTGTCCCAATTCTGGTTCCTCTGATTTAATAACGCGAATCTTATCTGAAATACTGTAGAAAGGAACGATTGTAAGGTGGGAGCACGAGATCTTTACCTGGTGACTGGTGGCGCCGGCTTCATCGGGTCGCATATTGTCGAGGCATTGGTGAGACGCGGCGAACGGGTGCGCGTGCTGGACAATCTGATAACCGGCAGACACGAGAACCTCGCTCACCTTATTCACGAGATTGAATTCATCGAGGGTGACATCAGTGATTACGAGACAACGCGGAAGGCAATCGATGGTGTGAAGATCGTCTTTCACGAGGCTGCAATTCCTTCTGTGCCGCGTTCCGTCGACGAGCCCAAACTCAATCACGAAGCTAATATCAATGGGACTTTCACTGTCTTACTGGCAGCCCGTGATGCCGCTGTGCGTCGTCTTGTCTATGCCGCATCAAGCTCTGCTTATGGTGAAAGGGGAACAGGCGCGAAATTGGAAGACCAGCTCCCAAGCCCGCTCTCTCCCTATGCTGTTGCCAAGCTGGTCGGCGAATATTACTGCCAGGTCTTCACGCGCGTTTACGGGCTGGAGACAGTCGCGCTGAGATACTTTAATGTCTTCGGGCCGCGCCAGGATCCATCTTCGCCTTATTCAGGCGTTATCTCGAAGTTCATCACCGCATTGCTGAGCGGACAATCGCCCGTAATCTTTGGCGACGGAGAACAATCACGCGATTTCACCTACGTGGCCAATGTCGTCGACGCAAATTTGCGCGCGGCCGTGGAGCCAGGGGCGATCGGCCAGGTAATCAACCTTGGTCTCAATCAGCGGATCACACTCAATCAAGTGCTGGCAGAATTGCAAAAGATCATCGGTACTGATCTCACACCTCGTTATGAATCTCCCCGGGTGGGAGACATTCGCCATTCGCTTGCCGATATCACACGGGCTGAACGATTACTTGGATATAGACCATCTGTCGGTCTGACCGAAGGGTTGCGTTACACGGTCGAATGGTACCGTGAAAATCGGGGATGAAAGATTGCGGATTGCGGATTGCGGATTGCGGATTGCGGATTGCGGATTGCAATATGCTTCGTAGAATATATATAGAACTGAAGCTGGTGCAAATAAAAGTCCGGTTGAATCCATAGGTTCGCATTATGAAGGAAATTCACCGCCGAGGCGCAGAGATCGCAGAGGAGACGCAGAGAGTTAACGGGAGCTCCAGTGATCTCTCTGCGCTTCCTCTGCGATCTCTGCGCCTCGGCGGTGAATTCGCTTTCTCGACAAGCCTGCTTTTATTGATAACAAACAACTTTAATTTGCACAGCCTTCGTATAACTCGAGGTTTAGTTATGGATAAATCCGCAATCCATAATCCGCAATCCGCAACCCGCAGGTTCAGATTGGCATTCGTAACCATCTTTATCGGGGCTCTCTATTTTATTACGCCGGGCGTTGCAAAGGGCGGCGTGCAGCAGCAGCGCGCGACTTTCGGTCCCGTCGTGAGTGCCTATCTGACCGGGCTGACTGAAGAATTAAACGAACTTGAGTATCAATTGAGGCATCGTGAGATGAGCCGCTCCGATCATGATCGAGCGAAACAGCGATTGATTATCCTCAAGCGTTACGTCGAGCGTCTTGCCGCGCAGAGCAAGGAAGATCTGGTGCCGGAGCTTCAGATCCTGGTTGAGGGTGAGCTGGGAACGCTCGGATTAAATCCCAAACCAAACCCGGGTGAATTACAGGTTGGCGAGCTGCTCGATAGCCAGTGGAAATTCCTCGGCATCGAACGCGGCCGTACCCGCTTTTTCGTCTTTCAGAGAATTCCACAGCAGGAAGGAATTTCTGCCGGTAATGTGATGTCCGAGCGCAGGTCCGCCAGAAAAATTGATCCGCAAGAGGTGATTGAGACAATAGTTGTTCGGGACCGGCCATCTCCACCACCACAGGAACCTCAGTCAAACACTCGATCGAACAGTACTCCTGCAGGGGCTGAGGGGGAGAAGTCATTAACCGCAGAGCCGGTCAAAGAAGCAGTACGACAGCCACAAGTGCAACCGCCGCGGATCTTGCATGTCTACCTGCCACAATACACCGATAAAGCTCGAAATAACGGTATCGAGGGAAATCTGATCCTGCGCGCATTATTTCAGAGCGATGGCAGAGTCAAGGATGTGAAGGTGGAGAAAGCCCTAGGATATGGCCTCGATCAGCGGGCGATTGAATCAGTCAAGAAAATCGGATTTTTCCCGGCGCAAGCCGAGGGAAAATCGGCCGATGTTCATGTACAGATAATCTACAATTTTAAAAACGGGAAAGTCACTTTCGATCTCAATCTGACAGAAGCAGGTGCATCGGCGCAGGGGGTTAGGCCCTGAAGCCGGCATCGGAGATGCTGGAGGGTATGCCGAATAGTCTTTATGCTGGATTGAAGCAGAACCTGTTGCGCCCCCCGCGGCAGTGGACGAGGCGTGAGGTGATCAAACTTTCTGCTGCATCGATGGCAACGATCGGTTTGGGGTGTTTGGGTTACGGGTCTGCGGTGCGGAAAAATGTTGAGATTTCGCGTGTCGAAGTGAGGATTACAAATCTTCCCGCTGAATTTAACGGGCTGACTATTGCTCAGATGAGCGATATTCATCACGGGCCATATACGGGGCTCGATTACATCAGCCATTGTGTCGAGATCGTGAACGGGATGAATGCCGATATAGTCGCTCTTACTGGTGACTTCACTTTTGGAGGAAGACGTTACCTGGAGCCTTGCGCTGAAGTTTTAAAAGGTCTCAAAGCCCGTGTCGGTCTCTATGCCGTGTTGGGTAACCACGATTATTATGTCGGAGCGGGACATGTGGCGCGCGCTCTGAAGAATGCCGGATGCGATATGCTCGTGGATGCGCAGGATCGCCTCGAATACCATGGGGCGAGGTTGTGGTTGCTGGGTGTTGATGATCTGCTATACGGTTACACCGACGTCAATCGCTTAATGCGTGATCTGCCACAGGACGAACCCAGAATCGTGCTTTCACATAATCCTGACTTCATCGAGGAGTTCGCGGTAAAGAGAAAACAGATCGACCTCATGATCTCCGGTCACACTCACGGTGGTCAGATTCGTCTACCGCTCATCGGCGCACCGCAGATTTCGTCAGATTACGGTCAGCGTTATGCTATCGGGTTAAACCATAAAGGCCCGATGCAGGTCTACACATCGCGCGGCATCGGGACGATACTATTACCCACGAGATTTGACTGCCCACCTGAGATAGTGTTGTTTACGTTGCGGCAGGCTTAATTGCCCGGATGAATAATATGGGGTCTACTCACCCGCTAACGCGGCTGAGTAGATAGAATATGAGTCTACTAACACAAAGCGAAGTTTACGCGGAGATCACGAAAGCTCAATCTGAAGGCCGCCGGATTGCGGTGGCGACAATCGTCACTACTTCCGGCTCGACACCCCAGCGGACAGGGGCCAAGCTATTGGTGTTCGAGGATGGGAAGATGATGGGAACTGTCGGTGGCGGCTGTGTTGAAGCTGATGTATGGACTGAGGCGCGGGATGCATTAACTGAAAACAGACCGCGTCTTTGTCGCTTCACATTGCGCGATGCGCCGGATGTACCACCGGATGAGGAAGGAATGATCTGCGGCGGCGATATGGAAGTGTTCATCGAGGTGTGGAGTTGATATGCTAACAGCAGCGGAGATTTCATCATCGCTCAAACGCTCTCTGGAAGAAGGGCGTTCTTTAGCCATTGTTTCGCTGCTGGAGCGGGACGGAAAGCCGGGTTTACCGACTGCACGGTTGCTCGTCGAAGAAGGGGGCAGGATGATCGGCGGGACACTCGGCGACCGGGCGTTGGATGAAATTGCGGTGCGTCACGCAATTGGGCTTTTTGCTGATGAAAAGGAGGAGATCAGCGTCGCGAAATGCAAGGAACTGTTGGCGCGGTTTGTAAACGATGGTGAGGACGCATTTGATGGAGATGAAATCAGTGCTTACAGCGACGCTCGCTTACTCTTTGAGGTCTCACGACCGCCGCTCGAACTGATCGTCTGCGGGGGAGGGCACGTTGGCCAGGCAGTTGCCAGAGCCGCGCGGTTTCTGGGTTTCAATGTGACGGTGATTGATGACCGCGCGGACTTCGCCTCACGCGAAAAATTTCCCGATCACGCTATTCGGTTGATCGCTGATGATTTCATTGAGGGTCTTCGTTCGCTCAAGATAACACCGGCCTGTCATCTGGTCATCGTCACGCGTGGGCACAGGCACGACGAGATCTGTCTTCGTGAAGTGATCGACAAGCCCGCGCGTTACATCGGAATGATCGGCAGTCGACGACGGGCGACGACGATCCGTGAGCATCTGCGTCGCGAAGGGATTGGAGCAGATTTATTACGCCGTGTTCACGCGCCGATCGGTTTGGATATCGGGGCGCAGACTCCTGAAGAGATTGGGCTGGCAATCCTCGCTGAGATTGTGCTCTCACGTCGAGGCGGTACGGGAAGACCGAAGAGCGATGAAGGGCCGATGGCTCGTGCACGCTGACTGTGGATTTGAAAGAAAGAGAGAGAGAGCGAGGAAGCGGTCTGTAACCGGAAAAGTCTTTATTGCAAAAGCCCTGTATTTAAGCCATTTCCAGACGTTGATGGTTAATTCAACTGGCAACGAACTAAGGTTTCGGTTAGTATTATTGAGGTTCACCTCACTTAGTCGAGTGGTTGGGTTGTATCAATAAAAAGAAGAACAAAAAGATTTGTTTGGATAAAAAGACAAACAAACAAAAAAATTGAAAGAGAGAGAGGCGATTCGGGAAATGGACAACAATACACAAAACTCCCAAAACGTACAAGATGGTTTTCTGAATAATCTGCGCAAGGACCGAGTCAATGTAACGATCTATTTGATGGGGGGTGTCAAACTCACGGGAAAGATCCGCAGCTTTGATAAGT
This sequence comes from Acidobacteriota bacterium, assembly GCA_022614735.1. Classification (GTDB taxonomy): domain Bacteria; phylum Acidobacteriota; class Blastocatellia; order RBC074; family RBC074; genus JAKEHZ01. The sequence goes on from JAKEHZ010000261.1 coordinate 13,425, forward strand.
TCTCTCTTGTGCTTGAGTCAGGCAACCTGGAGCAGTTGATCTTCAAACACGCGATTTCAACTATCTCCGTGCCACGCGGAAGCTATCATCATACGCGACCGGAGAGTCATCAACAGCAGCAACAGCCGTCGCAATCTACGCCGTCTGCGCCCGCAGCGCCATCAACACCGACTTCATCTATAGGAGGTGGGTCTTCATCGGCAATTTCGGGAAGCTAGGCAGACGATCGGAACAAAACCGTCAGAACAAAATCCGAGAGCTTCAGTCAGTTTAATATGGTCTGGCTGAAGCTCTTGTTATGTGTGCTTCATGAAGCGTGGCAAGTTGATCACTTTCGAAGGCATTGATGGTTGTGGAAAGACAACGCAATTTCGCTTGCTCGAAAAATATCTGAGGGAGCGTGATCTTGGATTCATCTCGACGCGCGAACCGGGCGGAACCGAACTGGGCAGGAAGATTCGTTCAGTTCTTCTCGATGGCGGGAAAGGCTCGGTTGATCCCGTGGCGGAGCTTCTGCTTTACACTGCAGACCGGGCCCACCACGTGCGCCGCGTAATCCTGCCTGCGCTCGAAGCCGGGAAAATAGTTCTGAGCGATCGCTTTTACGATGCGACAACCGTTTATCAAGGCTATGCGCGCGGTTTCGATTTAGGGCTTGTCAAGCAATTGAATGAACTTGCGACGTGTGGGTTGAAACCCGATCTGACCTTACTCTTCGATCTCGATGTTGAAGTCGCACTCAGGCGTACGCAGAAGCGTATCGATGATGTCACAGGTGCGGCCTCACAGCCGGATCGTCTTGACAGTGAGCCCCTGGAATTTCACCAGCGTGTGCGGCAGGCCTATCTGGAGATTGCCACGCTCGAACCACAACGGTTCCGCATCATCCCTGCCGGCGGCTCGATTGAAGAGACGTACAAATTGATGATGAGGCAGGTAGAAGAGAGAATACGAAAGCTGCGATAATAACTTATGTCATTTGCCAAACTTATCGGTAACGAGCGGAATAAAGAGATTTTGCAGCGTCTGCTCGAGCGAGGGCAGATTGCTTCGACATTTATCTTTGCCGGGCCTGATGGTGTGGGGAAGCGACAGTTCGCACTAACTATGGCGAAAGCGGCCAATTGTCAGAAAGCCCCGGTTGGTGGTTTTGGCATTGACAGTTGCGATGAGTGTGTAAGGTGCCGCCGCATAGATGCGGGAACATATGGTGATGTGGTTACCATTCAGCCCGAAGGTCAGTTCATCAAAATAGCGCAGACACGCGCCTTGACTGCCGATATCTACTATCGCCCGCGCGAGGGGCGACAACGCTTCTTCATGATCGACGGCGCTGACCGGTTGCGTGAAGAAGCCGCCAGCTCATTACTCAAAACTCTTGAAGAGCCGCCCCCGACATCAACTGTCGTCCTGCTTACTTCGCGACCTGAGGCCCTGCTGCCGACAATTCGCTCGAGGGCGCAGAGATTAAACTTTGCGCCCCTCTCGATTTTTGAGATGGAGCAATATCTTACTGCCAACTATCCACGCTCCGCGGCTGACACGGGGCTGCTTGCGCGCATGACGGAGGGACGCATCGGTCAGGCGACTGCATTCGATCTTTCGGTCTACAGGCAGGAACGACGCACACTGCTGGAAATGTTTGAACTGATGGCGAGTGGAGACAACCGCTTTCGTTTACTCAAGGCCGCAGAGTATCTGGGTAAAAAAGAGAAGGAGGATTTCGAGAAAGAACTCAATTTGCTGACGTCGCTGCTGCGTGATCTTGTCCTCCTGGCAACGGGGAAGTCGGGCGCGGAGATTGTCAACATCGATGTCGCTGATCGTTTGGGAGAACTCGCAGCGAAGATCGGGTTACTGCGATTGATGGATTGGGTCAAAAAATTCGACGAGCTGCGCGCAAATCTGAGGATCAATATCAATCGTCAGAGCGCAACTGAGGCGGCGCTGCTTGAATTGGCCGAATGACAAACCACCTGCACCTTCCTTGACAACCCCGTGTAACGATCTTTATCCTTTCACTTTTGCGCCGACCAC
>JAKEHZ010000262.1 GCA_022614735.1 Acidobacteriota bacterium
GGTGGTCGTTTTAGCGGCGAGACCGACCGGCATTTTGCCGAATTCAACGCCAGTTTCAATTTTGACCGTCGCCTGATTTTTGCCGATTTGCGTGCGTGCGCGGTTCACGCACAGGCTCTCGGGCGCGCCGGCGTTATAGAGGGGAGGGAAGTTGAGGCGATCACTGAAGGCCTGCGGAAGATCAGTGAGATGGCAGCTGATCGCGGGTTCCTTGATCGTCCGGAATTTGCCGCAATCGAAGATATTCACAGCTTTATCGAAGCCCGCCTCGTCGAACTCATTGGACCGGTCGGTTACAAGCTTCACACGGGACGCAGCCGCAACGATCAGGTCGCGGTCGCTACGCGCCTTTTTTTGCGGGAAGAAATCACGCGGATAGACGGGGTGCTCCGCGACGCGCAGAGCGCCTTGATCGAAGCGGCTGAACGATACGCTGGAGATCCAATCCCGGGCTACACCCATCTGCAAAAAGCACAGCCTGTTCTCTTCGGGCATTTCCTGCTGGCATATTTCCAAATGCTCTCACGCGATCGTGAGCGGTTGAGCGACCTCAGGAGACGTGTCAATCTGCTGCCGCTCGGCTCCGGCGCCCTGGCCGGAACAAACTTTCCCCTCGACCGCGAGTGGATGGCGATGGAACTCGGTTTTGATGGAGTGACGAGGAATAGTATCGATGCTGTAAGTGACCGAGATTACTTGATCGAGTTTGTGAATTTTGCAGCGATGACGATGATGCATCTCTCACGGCTCGCTGAAGATTTGATCATCTACTCGACACAGGAATTCGGCTTTATCAAGCTTGGAGATGCGATTGCGACTGGCAGCAGCATCATGCCGCAAAAGAAGAATCCCGATTCACTCGAGCTCATCCGCGGCAAGGCTGCGCGCGTCTTTGGTCACCTGATAGCTTTGCTCGCGCTGGTAAAAGGTCTGCCGCTCGCCTACAACAAAGATTTGCAGGAAGACAAAGAGGCTCTCTTCGACACAATTGACACGCTGACCGACAGTTTGCGTGTGACGGCGACGGTGCTTCGCAATATCGAGCTCAACCGCGAGCACGCGCGCAGAGCGGCAATCAGCGAATACACAAATGCAACAGACCTGGCTGATTACCTGGTCAGGAAGGGGCTTGAATTTCGTAACGCGCACGAAGTCAGCGGGCGCATCGTGGTCTACGCTATTGAGCAGGGAAAGCAACTCGGGGAATTGACTATCGAGGAATACAGACAATTTTCTCAGCTGTTCGATCAAGACCTCTATCCAGCGATCTCGCTCGAAAACTCTATAGCAGGCAAAAGTCAGGCAGGCGGAACTGCGCCTGAAAGGGTGAAAGAAGAGTTGTCCCGGGCAAGGGCTTATCTGGAGAGTAATAAATGATCAGAAATTATTAGAGCCGGCCATAAGGCTTGGGACCTTTAGGCCGGCTCGAAACTGCTGATGTCCTCACCCCATCAACAGTCAGATTGTTGTTATTTTAGCTCTAACTTTTTTGGGGCGTCAAGGAAAAATTAGAAGAGAAGTGATAGAGAGAGAAAGAGAGCTCCGGAAATATGCGAATTCTTTGGCGTTTTCGTGTGTTTAGGTTAATTCGCGTGTTTCGGGATCTCTCTTTACCTTCCCCAACCGAAAATTTCAATCGCTCCCGGGTATCATCTGAGCTTCTGCAATCGTTCTGCAGCCGCCTTCAGCGTCTCGTCACGCTTGCAAAAACAAAACCTGACTTGTTGTGCGCCCGAGTCCGGGCGCCGGTAGAAGCTGCTCCCTGGCACAACTGCGACACCGATTTCGCGGATGAGGTGCTCGGTGAATTTGACGTCATCTTCAAAGCCGAAGTCGGCGATGCCGGTCATGATGTAATATGCGCCGTCGGGTTTGTAGCATTTGAATCCTACTTCTTCCAGCACACCTAGCAGGTAATCCCGCCGCTTTTGATAATCCTGCTGAAGTTTTTCGTAATAGCTGAGCGCTAAGCTCAGAGCATAAACGCCGGCCTCCTGAAGGGGCGCTGCCGCGCCGACCGTCAAAAAGTCGTGAACCTGGCGGATACCCTGGATCAAATCAGGGGCGGCAATCGCAAATCCCACACGCCAGCCCGTCACGGAATAGGTTTTCGAAAGACTGTTGATCGTCACGGTTCGTTCTCGCATTCCATCGAGCGTAGCCATCGCTACATGCTCGCATCCGCGTGACGGATCCGGATACCAGATGTGCTCATAAATTTCATCAGTCAATGCGAGCACATCGTGTTCAATACAGAGGTCGGCGATAAAGCGGAGCTCTTCGCGCGTGAATACCTTGCCGGTAGGATTGTGAGGAGTATTGATGATGATAGCCTTGGTCTTCTCATTGAAGGCGGAGCGCAACTCTTCGGGATCGAACTTCCAATCAGGCGGTTGAAGTGTGACGTAGCGCGGCACAGCATCGGAGAGAATCGCATCAGGCCCGTAGTTTTCGTAATAGGGTTCGAAGACGATCACTTCTTCACCAGGATCGATCACGGCCATCATCGCCGCAAACATCGCTTCGGTCGAACCGCAGGTGACGACTATTTCTCGTTCGGGGTCGATGTCCAGGCCGAGATGCCATTTGGTCTTCGCGGCGATCGCATCGCGAAAACGCTTAGCCCCCCAGGTAATTGCGTACTGATTGATATCGGCCTCGATGGCTTCGATGGCGGCGCGTTTGATGTCCTGGGGGGCGGGGAAGTCAGGATATCCTTGCGATAGATTGATCGCGCCGTAAAGAGCAGCCTGCCGAGTCATCTCGCGGATGACAGATTCAGTGAAACTCGATGCTTTACGCGAGACGCGATTTTTCATAATCAAGGGTTGATGCGTGCGATCACCTTATTCCCGGCGCCCTGTTTGACGGTGCGTTTGACGAACTGCTCTATGTCCGGGCGCAATAACCATTTTGAGCCGTCATGTTCAATGACGCGTAACGCCCCCTGGGAAGCGGCAAGCTCGAGCATCGTCACCGGAACGTCGTACTCGCGCGCCGCACTTTTGAAGCTCATCAAATCCCTGCTATCGTGAACACTCATCAGTCCTTCCCCCTCGGAGATTTCAGTATGGTCATGAATCGATGAAGGCGGGATGATAGAGATTTAAACGCGTTGTGTCAAAAAAGTTTCAACACAAAGGGACAAAGGGACAAAGGGTCAAAGGGGGATAATGGCTTGATTTATTTCTTCTTTGACCTTTTGACCCTTTGACCCTTTGTCCCTTTGTGTTGAAACTTTTAACTAGATTCGCGTTCTCTCTTGGACTTTAGTAGTTGACGCTGCCCGCTTGAAATCAATGCCTCACATCACTACAATTCTATTTACCGATTCTAAACCCTGCCAGTTTTAAATGGAGTTGATTGTCATGGAATGCACGCAATTTGAGGGATTGATCAGCGACTATCTGGACTGCGGCTTAGCGCGTCCCGTGCGTCGAAATTTCTGCGAGCACCTGCTCGCCTGTCGTCCCTGTCATTTGCTCTTCAATGACGTGCGTGAAGCGATCGATTCCTGTCATCACTTGAGAGAATCGCAAATGCGGGAAATTGCGCTCTTTGCAGAAGTTGAACAGCGTATCATCAACGCTACTACTGCCGGAGAAATGCTCAGTTGCCGCACGCTGGATGCTCTGATCTCCGACTATTTCGAGGGTCTCATCAATAGCACTTATGAAAGCCTCTTCACCGAACATTTCGCTGCGTGTGAAAGCTGTCGTCATCTGGTCGAAGGTGTTCGCAGCTCGCTCGAAGAGCAGGAGGCAGTCGAAGTGCCGGAGGAACTTTATGACCGCATTCTCGCTGCAACTGTAGGAGCACGACGTTAAATCCCAACAATATTTCATGCTGCAAAAAAAATGTATTTCCTGCTGTATTTTGCTTGCCCTGTTTATAGTCCTACCAGCTGCAGCACAGCAGCCCGAAAACATCGAGAAAAAGGTCGAGAACCCGATCGGTGTAGCTGAGGAAGAAAAGAAAGCTCAACGTCTCACTAACCCGCAACAGATTACTATCGTCGCGCAGGTCGAGCCCGGCAAATCCGAAGAAGTCGCCTTCCTCTCAGAGAAGCAGGAAGTACAGGGAGATGTTTATATTCTCACCGGTAATGTACAGGTGACATACGGGGATATCCTCGTCATCGCCGACCGCGCGACATACAATAAAGTGACGGACGACCTGCTTGCCGAGGGGAATGTCTTTTTCGAGCAGCAGGGACAGCGAATCGCCGGTGAACGCATCGAACTCAACGCCAGGACCAAGCGGGGAACGATCTATACTTCGACTGCTTTCACGAACCGCACGCCCGACGGCACCGTGATCATCGTTGATTCGAAACGCGCGGACAAAACCGGAGAGGACACATTCAATCTCGAAAATGCAGTCATGACTGCGTGTCAGGAGCGCGTGCCAAAATGGAGCTTTACCGCGAAACGCGCTCGCATCCGGCTCGATCATAATGCCAAGGTTTACAACGCTCTCTTCCGCGTCAAAAACATCCCGATATTTTTTCTCCCTTATGCTTCGGTCTCGATAAGTAAAAAAGATCGTTCATCGGGATTCCTGCTGCCCAGCTCGGGTTCATCGAGCATCAAAGGGCGGACACTGAATCTGGGCTACTACCAGACTCTGGGGCGCAGCGCAGATATTCTTTTTCGCACCGACTTTTTCAGTAAACGCGGTCTCGGGGTCGGGTTCGATTTCCGCGCGAGGCCCGACGAAAACTCGCGCATAGCGTTCGGCTCCTTCACGGTTATTGACCGTTTGTGGGGCGAGGAAGGACCGAAGCAGGGCGGGACCAGTTTTTATGCCGATGCTGTGCAGTATTTCAAAAACGGCTTTGTCGCGGTCGCAGACGTCAACATCACGTCGAACTTCGAATTCCGTCAGGTCTTCGCTGAAAACGTCCTGACGGCCATCTCACCCGAAGAGCGGACGGTCTTCTACCTCAACAGGAACTGGCGTTCTTTCAGCTTCAATGCGCTCTTCGGTGAACAGAGCTCTTTCATTTTCGATCAAAAAACTAATACCGATCAAATCGTCAAAGTGCGCCAGTTGCCGAGTTTTGAGCTGTCGCAGCGCAGCACGAAAATGTCGGAAACCCTCCCGTTCTATTTTTCATTTGACTCTGCAATCGAAGGCGTGCGCCGCAGTGAGACGACCAGCAACCAGTTCATTCTCAAAACCCCTTCAATGGTTCAACGGATGGACTTCTTCCCCCGGTTGACTTTCCCATTGCGTTCCTTCGCGGGATTTACTCTGACGCCGAGCATTGGGATGCGCTCAACTTATTACAGCGACAGTCTCGATCCCGTCAGACAGCTGGTTACCGGTCAGGACCTCTTCCGAAAATATGCCGAGGTCGACGTTGATTTGCGACTACCTGCGTTCTCGAAGGTTTATCGCCATGGTGACGGCGAACCCTGGTTCAAACATGTCATTGAGCCTTTTATCGAATACAGTCTCATCTCGGGGATTGACGAGTTCGATCGCACCTTACGTATCGACGAACGCGACGTGGTTGCGGAGACGAATGAGATCACCTATGGAGTGAGTAATAGTTTTCTGGTGCGTCGCCCGGGTCCGAACGGATCGACTCTGCAGCCACACGAGTTGCTCAACCTCACGCTGACGCAGAAATATTTCTTCGATCCGACTTTTGGCGGAGCGCTGCAAGAAGGCGTGCGCAATCAGTTCTTCCCGATCAATACGCTATCAGGTTTCGCCTATGGCGGCGTCAAGAGAAACCTCTCTCCCCTTAATGTGCGTGCGCGTTTGCGCCCGACGCAATCGCTGTTTGCCGATCTGAGATTAAATTACGATACGCATTTCAACAGCATTCGTGACATCATCGTCGGCGCAGGCGTCTCGCGTGGAATTTTTTCGATCAGCCAATCCTGGTACCTGACGCGCCGCATCGCCGTGGATGAGTCGGTTTTCGACCCTTCGACATTTCCAGGGAATCAGCTGGACCTCGCTGCTTTCGTCGGGAATCCGGCGCGTGGCCCCTATGGAGGATTCGCTCTCGGCTACGATCTGCGTAACCGCACATTCAATGACCTTCCTCGTGACGGTCGCCTGATCAATCTGACAGCGACCGCGGGATGGGCCTGGGATTGTTGCAGTTTCAACGTCCAGAGCATCACCTTTAATGCCGGCGTGCGAAACGAAAACCGCATCTTGTTTGCATTTACACTGAAAGGTATCGGGACAATCGGCACAGAGAACATCGGGCAGCGCAGACGTCGTTGAAATGACCGCATACCGAGTTATGCTTTCAAGAAAATGAATTTCCCGATAAATCAAAAACATTTTTCATTTGATATTTAATATTTATCATTTGTCATTGGAGAGATGAGGTTCAAGCAATGACAAATGACAAATGACAAATGACAAATATCAAATGATAAATGGAAAATGTTTTTCTTAAAGGCTATAGTCCCTCAAACAACCGGAGGAAGTGAGTATGCCCCACCCAAGCCGTCCTTTCACCAGGCAATTTGTGTTGGCAATAAGTGTCCTGCTGGCAATCCCGGTCTACAACTTCAGCCAGACACCACCGCCGACGCTACAATCCTACATCCCGCGACTGGAGAAAAATTTAAAAGAGAACATCCTTCCGTTCTGGCTTAATAAGAGCATTGATCGCGCCAATGGAGGTTACACCATTAACTTCGGCCCGCGCGGCGAAGCAAAGGGGCCGGGCATCAAGATGATCGTCTCGCAAGCACGCACGGTTTGGCTTTTCGCGCGATCGGCGCGGGCCGGTTATTGCGGCAAAGAATGTCTCGATGCGGCCGGTCATGGCTATCGTTTCCTGCGCGAGAAAATGTGGGATGACCGTAACGGTGGATTCTATTGGGAAGTTGATGCGACAGGCGACCAGAAGTTGAGGACCGGCAAGCATCTCTATGGCCAGTCATTCGCGCTCTATGCGATCTCGGAATATGCACTCGCCAGCCGCCGCAAAGACGTTCTCGATTTCGCGATCAATTTCTTCAAGCTTCTCGAAGAAAAATCACACGATGCAAAGTATGGCGGCTATCACGAGTTCTTCAACGCCGACTGGACAGCAGCGAAAGGCGAGAGGCCGTATCTTGGTGGTCTCCCCGATCTCAAGCTCATGAACACTCACCTGCATCTGCTTGAAGCCATGACGACATTTTACCGCGCCAGCAAATTGCCACTCTCTCGCGAGCGTTTGATAGAGCTGATCAACATTCAGAGCAATGCCGTCGTGCGGAAAACGCTGGGCGCATGTACGGATAAATATGACCGCGACTGGACTCCACGACTTGAAGGCGAATACGCGCGTGTTTCCTACGGCCATGACCTGGAAAACATCTGGTTGTTGATCGATGCCTGTGACGCCGCAGGTATCTCAAACTACCCATTGCTCGATCTCTATCGCACCTTATTCGATTATTCGATGAAGTTCGGTTATGACACCGAGAAGGGCGGCTTCTTTGACAGCGGTTGGTTCAATAAAGCGGCCGATCGGCTGACGAAAACCTGGTGGGTCGAATCTGAGGCCATCGTCAGCGCACTCTACATGTTTCGCTTAACAGAGGATCGAAAATATCTCGATGTCTTCGATAAAACCTACGACTTCATCGATAAATACCAGGTCGACTGGGAGAATGGCGAATGGCACGCCAACATCAATCCTGATGGCAAACCGCAAGGTGACAAAGCTCAACCCTGGAAGGCCGGTTATCATAACGGTCGTTCCATGATCGAATGCCTCCAAATACTAAAAAAAATTAACTGACAAAAAACGAGTCATATCTTCCTCATCGATAGAAGTAAAAGCAAATAAAGCACTTATCTGCTGCATTGAAACGGGACAGCAGGAAAATTTGACTCAGTTAAACCCATGAGTGGGTTTTTATGCTATACTTAGCCGACTTCAGATCGATAGGAGACCGAGATTGACGTTTCGAGAAGGTAACAAAGTGATCTATCCGCGACTTGGAATATGCCGAGTCTCTGGGATAGTGGAACAAACGGTTAGCGGAACAACGGTTAAATTGTATCAACTCAAGCCTGTAGACTTTCAGGAGAGCACGACGATTCTGGTTCCGGTGAATAAAGCTGCCGAAGTTGGCGTACGTAAACTGATAGATAAGACCGACATCCCTAAATTGCTACGTTTTCTGGGTAAAGACATAGAAGTTGCGAGCGATCACCGAAAGCGTAACGCCAAAAACGCGGAGCGTATGGCTTCCGGGGAGATATACGAAGTGGCTGACTCCCTCAAGACCATGGCGAAACTCAGCAAAGGCAAAACGCTCTCGCCCGAAGAACAGCAGACCATGGCCCGCGCGCGCTATCTGATCATCAGGGAAATTGCGCACGTCACCAAGCTTACTGCTGAGGAAGTCGAAGAGATGATAGACAACGCTTTGGCTGGCAAAAAAATGCGAACCAAGAGGCTTGCTGCCTGACATCGGTCTCTCCTGGATGAATTACAATCTAGCCGCACAGGCAGTGTCATTGATGCTGACTGATGCGGCATTTGTCTTTTTTTCCCGTCTTCCTTTTCGAATTTCATCTGTAAAACGCCATTCACCCCACCAGGTCAGCAAAATTGAAACGCGCTTAATACGCGTTGAAGTACATCATATCTGCTCCTTTAAATTTCGAAGCACAAGATAAAGTGGTTTTTGTCCTCACCTTGCTCTCAAACTGTTTAATCTCGGGCAGGTTGATAAAGCATTGTTTAAAGCCTTAGACACAGCATTAAGTTGCACTAGTGAAACTATTGCAAAATCAGGCTTTACAGATATGGTATTCCGTGCTACTTTCCCGCGCACGCCGGTTACCGGTAGGTTGTAGTAAATTTAATATTTGGAGGTGTTGCTTGAAACGGGTAGCCAATTCGGTTTCAGCTAGAACAGTCTCAGCTGTTAATTATGTTCCAACTGCAGTCACTCGGTACCTCGTATGGGTTCCGGAGATCCCAAACTACGTCTGGCTGGCGATGATGATTCTGACGATCTCGGCATTATCAGTCTCCACTCTGATGCGCTCACAGGGGCAGGAGCGGGAAGCGAGGGCTTCGTATATGCACACAAAGACACGAGTCGAGAATGCGAGGAGCGTTCATCAGCAGATCAGGGAGCAGACGGAGCAGATCAAAAACAATCCACGGGCAGCAGCGCAAGTGGCTCAGGATCAATTGCGTCTTGTGCGCCCGAACGAGATCGTTGTTGGGGTGCCTTAGCACTTTGTCACCGGGGTTTTCCCCGCATTTTTCCCTGAAAAATGCGGGGAAAACCCCGGCGACAAAGTGCTTACTTCCCGCTGCGCTTCCACCTGGACCTTTCTTCGGCCAGACGTGAAAGTTTCTTCCAGTTGTTTCTATCGATGCGTTGTGCCAGGGCATCTTGTCGTCGGGCCAAATATTTCAGTTCCTGTTGCATCTTCAGGTAATTCTCAAAACGCTCGGGATCGAGCGTTCGTTCCGCAAGCGCAGCCTGGACTGCGCAGTTCGGTTCAGCCTGATGGCTGCAGTCGTTGAAAAAACATTGCGAGGCGAGCTCTTCGATCTCTTCGAACGTGGCCTCAAAGCCTTCTTCGACCCCCCACAGTTGCAATTCGCGCATTCCCGGCGTGTCGAGCACCAGACCACCATTCGGCAGCAAAATCAATTCTCGATGTTTGGTCGCGTGTCGACCGCGATCATCGTGCTCGCGGACCTCGATGACTTTTTGCCGCTCCTCGCCCAGCAGTCTATTGATCAAAGTTGATTTGCCGACTCCCGATGAGCCCAGCAGCGCGATGGTTCTTCCTTCACTGAAGTATTGGTTCAGCTCATCCAGACCATGGCCTTTGATAGAGCAGATGGCATGAATTGGGATACCGCGCGAGACTTTCTCCATCTCTGCAATCTTTTCTTCGACATCCGTGCAAAGGTCGGTCTTGGTCAGCAAAATCACGGGACTGGCTCCACTATCCAAGGCTATTGCCAGGTACCTTTCGAGGCGGCGTGGGTTGAAGTCCAGGTTGAGTGAGGTAACCAGAAAGACAGTGTCGATGTTGGCGCCGACCACCTGCTCTTCTGTCTTTGCGCCCTTGGTCTTACGCGCAAACTTACTTCGGCGAGGCAAAATAGCGTGGATAACCGCTTTCTTCTCCTGCGAGAGTAATCGTAGCGCAACCCAGTCACCGACGACAGGCAGGTCTGCGCGGCTTTCGGCCTCGTGCTTCAGACGACCGGTTATTTCAGCCAGGATTTCTCCATTTGCTGTTTGGACGCGATAGAAATTGCTGTATTCGAGTGTGACTCGTCCGGCAGCGTAGCCTCCTTCGAAATACATTTCATAGTGTGCGGTGAAGAAATCATTCCAGCCCCATTGTCTGAGCTGTTGATAATTTATCTCCGTTTGACTCTTTTGATTGTCCTGAAAACTCATGATTATGGTTACCCCAAGAGAATAGACCTGTTTAATTATTCCATCACACGTGAGAATTGGTAGACATACAATCTGTCTACGGTTTGAACTTCGGTTTCCGGGATGGACTTATAGAAGGCTCTCAGAGTGGATGAGTTGCTGCGTTTCGGTAGATTAAGCTGAGTTTCCTCGCATTTGGCAATCGAGATGACACCAGGCGCAGAAAACACTTTAAGCCATGATCGGCTTACGATCCACACGCCGTTGCGGAGCAAGGGCAGACAACTCATTTATGGAGGACAATCATAGGCGCCTCATCTGTTTAGTGCTTATTCATCGTCTTTATGGTCTTTGAAAATTCCTGGTGCGTTAGCACCAGGAATTTTCAAAGACCATAAAGACGATGAATAAGCACTAAACAGATGGAATGCTACACCTAAGCATATTCCTGGCGCAACACTTCACCAATGTCGTTGATTGTTGATTAACGAGATCCGGCTTTCTCTATTGATAA
>JAKEHZ010000263.1 GCA_022614735.1 Acidobacteriota bacterium
AAATCTTCTCTTCAGCCCCAGCCCCCAGCCTCCAGCCCCCAGCCCCTAGTTTTCGGAGGAGATCACATGGAAACATCAGCAACGAAGAAGCAAATTCTGATTCTCGGTGGCGGCTTTGCCGGCGCCTACACCGCTCTGCACCTCGAGAAGCGACTGGGTGGCAGGCCGGACGTCGAAGTCACGCTGATCGCCAAGGAGAACTTTGTTCTTTTCACGCCGATGCTCCACGAGGTCGCCGGGGGCGACGTGGAGGTCACGGATATCGTCCACTCGCTACGGAAGATGCTTCGACACACTCATGTGGCGATTGCAGAGGTCGAGGCGATCGATCTCGTCAAGAAACAGGTGCGCATCGTGCACAGCGGGTTGCCGCGCGCGTACGAATTGACCTATGACCATCTCGTCCTGGCGCTCGGTGCGGTGACGAACTTCTATGGTAACTCCGGTCTGGAAAAGTACGCCCTCACGATGAAGACGCTGGGCGATGCCATTATTGCGCGAAACCGCGTTATTGATGCGTTGGGACTGGCAGACAACCAGTTGGATGAAAACGAGCGCAAGAAGACGTTGACGGTTGTGGTAGCAGGCGGTGGCTTCGCCGGAGTTGAAACCGCCGGAGCGTTAAACGATCTCATGCGTGAAGCAATCAAGTTCTATCCCAGCTTGAAGGAAGACATGCTCCGCATCGTCGTGGTGCATCCCGGCGAAGTCATCCTTCCGGAGTTGAGTGAAAGCCTCGGCCACTACACCGAAAAGCAGCTTGCCCGGCGCGGGGTGGAGGTTCGTCTAAAGACCAAAGTCGCCGGTTACGACGGCAAGGAAGTGACTCTGGGTGATGGCACGAAGATCGCCACCCGCATGCTCATCTGGACTGCCGGCATCACACCACCACCGCTGTTGTCGAGTCTGCCGTGCGACATTCAGCGAGGTCGCATAGTCGCGAACGAATGTCTTCAGGTGCCGAAATGGCCCGGTGTGTGGGCGTTGGGAGACTGCGCGCTCGTGCCGGATCCGCTGAATCCTGGCAAGTTCTATCCACCTACGGCGCAACACGCCACCCGTCAGGCAGCCGTGCTGGCGAACAACATCGTAGCGGCCCTGCGCGGGCGAGCTCCAGAGCCGTTCAAGTTCAAGATTATCGGCCTGCTGGCAACCATCGGACGGCGCACTGGCGTAGCGGAGATTTTTGGAGTGCGGTTCTCCGGGATTATCGCCTGGTGGCTCTGGCGCAGTATCTATCTGAGCAAACTTCCCGGCCTACAAAAGAAGGTTCGCGTCTCGCTCGATTGGATGCTCGATCTCGTTTTTTCGAAGGACCTCGTCCAATTGCCGACATTACAGGCGACAACCATATCGGAGGCGGAACGGTCTTCAAACCCGGACCGTGCAAGAGCAGTGAAAAAGTAGTGTATTACGAAAAGTCGTGAATGAGGCATATCAATTCATTTTTTCCATCCGTTCATTAGACGCCTCTTTAGCCACTGGTTGATGGCGAACAAACCAATACATATGGGTGGTAAGGCCAGCGACCACCAATAGGTGAGCAGAAAGGCCCGCGGCGGCGCAACTGTCATTACTCCGCTGATCCTGGCCTCTTCAGAAATACTCACGACAGTCGCTTCAAACTTCCACCGGCCGGCTTCAGGTAGGTTCAAGAGGGCAGTGTATAGCAGCTTATTTTTCGCCTGCGCTCGTCTGGCCTCAACTTTTATATTCTCCATGCCTTCTTCTCTGGAAAGGATCAAGATGACTTCGGCATTTAGGACAGGCTGTTGATTATTACTATCTTGAATCATGAGGCTGATCTCAGCGGGTCCGGCGCGTAACGGAGCAGGCGCGGTAAATACGGTGATCAGGAATGGGCCTGACGTTTGTTGCATCTGTACGATACCGCCATCAGCAAGCGCGGGAGAGACCTGCGCAAGAATCAGGACAATACATAAGTAAAGAAGAAAGAGAACGCGAAACACGCGAAATGATGCGAAACACGCGAAATAACTAGGGAATTTTCGCGTGTTTCGCATCATTTCGCGTGTTTCGCGTTCTCCCATTGTCTTACTTGTCTGTGACATTTATAGCGACTGGTGTACTTCCGGGTTAATGCATCATCATTCCGCGCATCTGCATCGGCTGAAAAATAATCCAAACTCCAACTATATATAGCCCAACGGCCATAGCCGCCCAGGGCACAAACAATCCGAAAGCGCAGGCCCCACGCGACGTGTAGCGTTGCGCGATGCGCCAACTCGTGTAGAGGGTCAGCAAAAGGCCTGAGACGAGAAGAAGTATCTGTAATGACGGTAGCCAATCGAATGGCCCCACGACAGACAACAACCCCCAGTTCGGTTTGCCGAAAAGACCAATGCCCAGGTCCGCCACTGCACGTTGCGTCGTAGGCACAATGGCATAACTACCGGTGAGCAGATGGAAGACCAGGTGAGCCAGCCACATACTGAAGCCTAAGGGTACGAGCGACACCACAAAGCTGCAGGTCAGATCCCTCCAGCCGGCCCGAATGCCGCCCAAAGCACGGGAGAGCGTCCCGCACAAGCCGGCAAGAATAAGCGGGAGAATCAACAGTGAGATAACGAACAGAATTGTGTCAATTGGCAGTAGGGAGTTGAGATTGAACCGTGCCCTCAATGATTCTTCCCAGGTGGCAACCGGTTTCAGCATCCCTGCCGCGTTTATAAATGCTCCGAAAACCAGCAGCAGAATCAGCGTGGCAATGTCTGGCCGCTGAGATAATCGACCAAGAGATGAACGATAACGATCGTGAGTTAACTGACTGGTCGGCACAAATGCCAAAATCCCCACGTTGTTGTGCGGGCAAGCGTGGACGCAGTCCAGACAAAATGTGCAATCCATATTTCCTGCCTTCTTGGGCTGGAATAGTTGTAGCTCGCAACCGCGCTGGACCGAGTTGCCGCGAATGCAATCGTATGTTGTACAGGTCCGGCATTGATCTAAGTCACGGACTTTCACTTCCAATGGAGAGACAAGCGACTGGACGAAATTGAACTGGCCGATGGGACAGACGTATTTGCAGAAGCTTGCGCCTTTGAATAATCCGTCAATGACAAACGAAGTGACAAAATAACCAACGACAATCCAAGCGGTCCACCATGGGCTATCCCATAGATCAAAGGCCTCGTAGGCCCACAGGTACAGGGCCAGCAGCCCAACCGCGAACCATTTTGAACGCAGTTGTCCGGGCCAGTTCCAACCGCCTGGCATGACCCGACGGCCCAGATCGCGCGTCAACATGAACGGACATGCCATACAGAAGAAGTTTCCGGCAGCCAGTAGAGCGATTACAACCAGCCCGCGCCAATGCGTCCAGGGGAGAACTCCTGCCAGGTTCATTGAACCCATCTGATGTCCAAACAATCCGTCCGCGACCACTGTCATTGCCAGTAGAAGCATGACCGTCTGAGCCACTCGTCGAAAATGTCGCCAGCGCAGAGCCGCTCCCACGACCGGCGCTGAAAGAAGATCCCAGGCTTTGCGCCGCGGTGCCATGCGCAGTGAGCGCTGGGTTTGAGTATAAAGGCTCGAAGGTCGCACTCCTTGCCCGGAACTTAACATTTCGATGGTGAGCAACCCGGCCGGGATCAGGTAGGCGAGGGAACCAACGAACCACATCAATGCGCCCGCTCCGATCTGATCTTCAAGTGCCGTTAGTCTCGATATTCGCGGGACAAGAGTATAGGTGGGATAAATGACCCGCTCGTAAAAACTCAGGAAAGCCGAAAGAGCCGTATTCTGAAGATCGGCAAGAAACAGGTACAGGATCATCGTCCATCGCGGCCATCTATGCCAATGCTGCATGCCCGGCTCAGGTTGGATTACTGGCCACCAAAATAGAATAGCGGCGCCGAAAAAGCATAGGTGCTCGACTCTGTGCCAAAACTCGGCTCGTAATGCCAGTTCATAAAATACCGGGAGGTGCCATGCCATAGTAGTCAGCGCGAATGTGAGCCAACAGACTATCGGATGTGTTAAAAATCGGCCAAATCTTTGTAAGGCGGGCCAGGCAAGAAAGGGCCCTACGCCGTGTTTTAAGACTTTAGGCGGCAGCCCGCGCAGCAAGGGTAGATAAGGCGCACCGAGCAGGATCAGAGGCGGCGCCACCATTGTCAGAAGCAGGTGCTGAGTCATATGAACAATCAGCAACAAGCCGGCGAAGGCATCGAGCGGTGAAGCAATCGCGAGAAAGATGACTGCTAAACCTGCGAAGAAGCACAAAATGCGCCACACACCGAACCGTTGGGGTGTTTGCTGATGCAGACGCCACCAACCGCGCGCATATACCCAGGCCGGCAGGAGCAGAAGGAAGAAGGCAAAAGGCAAAAGGCAAAAGGCAAAAGGCAAAAGGGAAATGGTAAAAAGCAAAAGAGCGTCAATCAGCTTCTTTTTCAGTTCTCTCGTCATTCAATCTTTCACTTTTGATTTTTGCCTTTTGCCTTTTGATTTATCCTATCGCCCAGGTTGTGCCGGCTCGGTTGAGTTACGGACGGGAGACTCTGTCGGCGCTCGTAGAGTCCGCATGAACGCGGCGAGCGCAGCGACTTCCGGCGGACTCAGGTTCTTGCCAAAGGCGGGCATATTGCCTCCTCCCTGTAAGACCTGTCGTACCAGCTGATCGCTGGTCATAATTGTAGCGACCCGATCAAGCGCCGGGCCTCGCTGCCCACCCAGGCCGCCCAGACTGTGACAATTCCGGCATTGTTTATTCTGAAATACCAAAGCGCCTTCCAACTCGAGGGGCGTGCGTCCTTGTATATATTTCACAGGCATCTGATCACCGCTCCACGCATCCATTTGTGGAGACCAGGGCGAGTATGTGCCCAGATATGTCAGAATGCCGACAACCAGGTAGATCACAACCACACTCAGAAAAGCTACCGGTCGCCGATGGTAACTCTTCTCGCCTGTCCCGGAGAGAAACGGCAGGGCGAAAAGAAGAGCGATGCCTACGATTGGAGCGGTGAGTATAAGAAAAGTCTCCAAGTACTCAGGCAGTAGCGCCAGGACAGAAAAGATCCATAGGAAAAAGAAGTCCGGCCTGGGCACTGTCCTGATCTGGGTTGGATCAGGCGTGCCCTCAGGACCCGAGGGACCGAAGAAAGTCGCGCAGAAGAGAATGCCCAACATCACTAATCCACTGAAGATGAGATCCTTTCTGATCGCATTCGGCACGAAAGGAACTCCCTCCTTCTTAAGCAACTCCTCGTACCCTTTCTCGTACGTCAGTTTATTGACCGGTTTGCCTGGCTCCGGATACTCATTGATGCCTTTCATGAGCACCAATCTCAGGTGCATACTGACGACCGCAATGATCAAGCCGGGAATAATAAAAACGTGAAGAGTGAAGAAACGTGACAACGTTTCGCCTGCAATGATCGGACCGCCCAGCATCAAGTGCACAATATTGGGCCCGATCAATGGAACTCGCCCCATCATCGCAGCCCCTATGCCCAACCCCCAGTAAGCATCCTGATCGAATCTCATGATCTGGCCGGTGAAAGCCATACCCAGTGTACAGATCAGCAGCACGACACCTGAAATCCAGGTCAGCTCACGCGGATACTTGTAAGCCCCGAACAGGAACACCTGGGTCATATGTAGAATCATGATTCCAACCATGAAGTTGGAGCCCCAGTCATGCATCGCACGGATGAACCAACCGAGTGGTTGCTGGTAATTCAAATACTCCAGGCTGGTATACGCCTCGTTGGCTGATGGCACATAAACGAAGGCGAGGCAGATGCCGGTTACGATCTGGATGATAAAGCAAAGTAACGTCCCGCTGCCGAAAACGTAGAACCAGCTTTCCGCGCTCGCAGGCACTGAATGCCCGGCGGTAGAGGCGTATATCTTGCTCACATGCAATCTCTCATCAATCCACAACGCAATCTTTCTTAACATACCAGTTAACTACCAACCTTTCACCTTCTTGATATTTGTTTTTTCCTCAAACGGGCTCAGACAGTGTTGGAAGCTGACCGCCCCGTACCCAAAGTACACCGTTCTCAACTTTGTACTCGTACTGGTACAGACCGCGTGGGGGCGGCCCCGCGGCATGCGAGCCATCTTCATAATAGACGCCGCCGTGACAGGGGCACATAAACAAGCGCGAATCCTGGAACCACCGCACCGGGCATCCGAGGTGTGTACAGTTGATTGCAAATACCTGGAACTCCTCTCCCGCAACCCGCCTAACCCAGCAAGGTATATCACCAGTAGCCCCATCCCATGGCCGCGTGAATGGATTACGATACTTCGCCAGTCGAGTATGTTTCTCGGGGAAGTCAACGACAGGGCCGAGAGAAATCCACGATTGATACGGCCCCTTTCGCGTGAAGCTGGAGAAGACATACCCGATGAGAGGTACGGCTATCAGCGATGCGGCCAACGCATTGAGAGCGACACCAACCTTCAGAAAAAAGCCGCGACGTGAGACTCCTGAGTTATTAGTTTCTTGCGATTCGGATTCTTTTGTGTTCATAGTGTTATTCACTTCCTCAGAAAATAGGTGTTAGATGCTAGATGCTAGATGCTAGATGCTAGGACGCTCACCTAGCATCTAGCATCTAGCATCTAACACCTCTCTTACCTTCTAGCTGTCTTAACCTCAGGAGGCGTTTTAGCTTCCGTCCCCGGGCGCAGTGATGCCAGCCAGGCCACAACATCCGATATTTGCTGTGGTGTCATCGCCTGACCATCCAGGTTAGATCGCCAGTCCGGTTTTTTCATATCGGGCCTGCCAGTAATAACAGTTGTCCGTAAAGACTGATCGCTGACCAGAGCAAGGAAGTTTGGGTCGACAATTGAACCGGCCTTTTCCCCTCCACGGCCTTCCTCTCCGTGACACTGCGCGCAATAGGTTTTATAGACTGTGGCTCCGCGATCCGGGTTACCGGGCCCGGACCCTTTTGCAATTGCGTCCTCTATGCTGTAGGGCGGAAGCCCCACGTTATTAAATTCATTGGGACGAGCCCATCGTGATCTCATCCCTGCCACCAACACGTCAATCTGAGCGCTGGTGAGTGTGCCTCCTGCGCTCTCAGCGTAGGCCGGCATGAGACTGGAAGGCACACCATGCGCAGTTGTCTGTCGTAATTTCTCGTCACTTACCAAGGCTAGATAGACCGGATCATTGAGCGGCTGAGCAGCGCCCTGACCTCCATTTGCTCCATGGCATCCGGAACAATTCTGAGCATATAACTGGTTGAAGTCCTTGATTTCTGATTTTGGCTTCCATCGTTCCGCCGGTGTTGGTCTCCCGGGCATCCAATCACACGCGGGGACCAGAACAACCAAGACGATGGTAATTAGAAGTACAGTACGACGTCGCCTCACTATCATTTCTCTCCCCCCTTCTCATACATTACTCCTCGAGCCTCCAGTCCTGCCCTCGCAGCCAGTGGCCATGTCTGCATCGTCTCGACCATCTTCGAGTGGTGAATGATATAGCCGGTGACCATACCAAAAGCGATCTGCGAGGCGACGAACCAAATCCAATTGATTCGCGCATTCAGCGTAGGATTGATCAAGCCCAGGGTCGCCCAGACCAGCGCCGACCACAGGATTGGGCTCAAGAAGCTGCCCCAGAAAGCAGCCCGGCGTGAGGGCAACATCGGAAGCAGAATGGCGAAGAGCAGTCCGACCAGGCATGAAAAGGCTGCGTGACAGATCAAGGCGATGATGAAGGATGTGCCATCGAATGCCTTTAACTGCGTCAAATCTGCCATAGCCATTGAGGGCAGCGCCACAGCGGCAAGCAGGTTGATTGGATACCAGATGCTGTCGTGTGCGATGAACCCATAAAGACAAGCGACCAGCGCCATCGCTATCCCGCCCACCAGGCCTCCTTTGATCCCGGACGAGTAAGGATGGATCTGCGCAGGGATGCGCACACGATGACTTGCCACACCTGCTTGTAAGCGTGCCACAGAACGTGATGAGACTTTGATGGGCTGGGCACGTTGCGATTCCGGAAGGACGGGGACCAGTTCATGCTTCTCCATGGGAAAAATCTCTTTGAACCAACCTACCGCACCCAGCAGTAGAAGCAACAGGCCAACCACACTGACTGCAACCTGTGTGACCAGCCCGGCGACTAACAACGTGATTCCGAATGCCAGGATCATTGGCCAATAGGTCGGCGCCGGCATCTCTATAGCATCAGGAATATGGTCCTCATTCTGATCAGATGTCATTACTATTCTCTCCCGTCTAACGGCCGATAATGTAAACCACGGTCAAGACGACGACCCATACGGCATCTACAAAATGCCAGTACCAGGAGACCATCTTTAAATGCTCGGCGTGCCTTTGCTTCACATACCCGCGCAAACTTAAAGACAGCACCAACACGAGGAGGGTGAGTCCCACAATGACGTGACTCGCGTGTAACCCAACCAACGAGTAAAAGGTCGTTCCGAACAGATTGGTACTTATCGTCAGGCCTTGTTTTGTGATCAGCCTATACCATTCTCTCGCCGTTGAGGCGATAAAAATCAGCCCCAGGACAATGGTGATAAACCACCACAACTTAAAGGCAGAGTATTTTTCCTGCTCGAAAGCACGCTCAGCAAAAACGATCGTCAGGCTGCTTGAAAGCAGGCAGATCGTGGCGATGATTGGCAACTCCAAAACATCTTTCGGATAGGGGCCAGTCAAACTCTTGCCTAAGTAAAAGACATAAGCGGCAACGAAAATTGAGAAGAGTGCGGTCTCCGTCAGTATTAGAGCAAGCAGTGCGGCCTTGCGCCGTGACGGCAGCTTCCACTCGGCTGATTCAATCCCTCTAGACAAAGCATCGGCACTTGTCATTGATCTATCTCTTTCTGAAACAGATGCTAGATGCTAGATGCTAGATGCTAGATGCTAGGTGAGCCTCCTAGCATCTAGCATCTAGCATCTAGCATCTAGCATCTTCTTATTCGTATCTCCAATCCGGGTCTTCCGGATGCTTAATGTCCCACAACGGGCGCCGGCTTCTCACTTTCGGCAAGACCTCGAAGTTGTATGCCGGAGGAGGTGATGTCGTAGCCCATTCGAGCGTCCATGCGTCCCAGGGATCATCACCCGCCTTTTCACCCTTCCGGGCTGACCAGAGCAGGTTGATAACCAAACAGAGGACAGCTGCGGCTTGAAGGGCAACTCCGATCGTCGAAATCATGTTGAAAACCTCCCAGCCCCGTCCGGCATCGTAGGTATAAATTCGTCGCGGCATCCCCAGAAATCCTGGGATGTGCATGGTGTCGAAGGTGAGGTGGAACCCGATCGTGAATAGCCAGAAATGCCAGAGGCCCAGCTTCTTGTTGAGCATTCTGCCGATGGCTTTTGGATACCAGTAATAGATCGCAGCAAAAATTGTGTAGAGGAGGCCGCCGATCAGCACAAAGTGGAAGTGCGCCACTACAAAGGTAGAGTCACTCAACTGCCAGTCGAACGGGGCTGCTGCCAACATAATGCCGGTCAGTCCCGCGATGAGAAACTGAAACAGGAAACCAATGCAGAAGAGCATGGGCAGTTCAAAACGAATCTTGCCTCCATACATTGTTCCCAGCCAATTGAAGATTTTGATCCCGGTAGGCACTCCTACGAGCATCGTCGTGACGGCGAAGAAGGTGTTGCCAATCGAACTCATGCCGACCGTGAACATGTGATGCGCCCATACGCCAAAGCTGATGAAGCCGATCATGATCGCCGCAGCTACCATAAACGGGTATCCGAAGATTGGCTTACGAGAAAAGACAGGGATAATCTCTGAGGCGACGGCAAAGGCCGGCATAATCAAGATGTAGACTTCAGGGTGACCGAAGATCCAGAAGAAGTGTTGCCACAACACCGCCGATCCTCCCGCCTGCGTATCGAAGAACATCGCTCCGAGGAACCGGTCAAGCAAGAGCATAATCTGCGCGGCCGATAGCGGAGGCATGGCAAGCAAGATCATTCCTGCTACAATAAGCATCAACCAGACAAACATCGGCATGCGCATGAGCGTCATACCTTTGCATCGCATGCAGAAAATAGTTGCAATGAGATTGATGGCGGTAACAATACTCCCGATGCCGCCAAGCAAGATGGCCAAAATCCAATAGTCAGTACTCATCCCGGGCGAGAAGGCGCGAGCGGTCAACGGAGAATAGGCAAACCAGCCTACATCCGGAGCCGAGCCCATCCCCGACAGACCGGCCCCTGCGAGGTAGCTGAAATAGAGTAGCAGTCCGCCGAAAAAGAACATCCAGAAGCCAAAAGCGTTGAGCCTGGGTAAGGCCATATCGCGCGCTCCGATCATCAGCGGCACCAGGTAGTTTGCCAACCCGGCCAGGATCGGCATACCGACCAGAAAGACCATCGCAGTCCCATGCATCGTGAAGAGGCGGTTGAAGACTTGTGGGGAGATAAAATCGTTATTTGGAACGACGAGCTGCAGTCGCATAAGCGCAGCCATCGAACCTGCCACGGTAAAGAAGAACAACGCCGCAGCGATATACATCAGGCCGAGTTTCTTGTGATCTACGGTAACAACCAGCTCGTGGAGTCGAGTTATTATTGAAGGATGCATTTCCGGCGCGCGCGCCAGCGCAACCTCTTGTACTGCCATTGCTATTCCTCCTGAGCTATTTCAAAGTCGACAGGTAAGCTACGATTAGATCCAGCTCCTGCTGCGATAGCTGCATATCAGGCATCAAGCAGCCCTCCTTCAGTTTTTGTGGATCGTGCACCCAGGCGCGCAGCAAATTCGGCGTATTTTTAATCGCGCCGGCGCCGAGCGTGTCTCGGCTCATCAGATGGGTCAGGTCGGGACCGAACTTGCCCCCGGCAATTGTTCCGCTGATCGTGTGACAGTTGACGCACGAGGTCGAGAGGAAAACTTTTCGCCCGGCCGTTACCTCTCTGTTATCAACTGCCGGCTTCTGCTGTTCGAGCACCCATCTGTCGAACTCCTCCTGTTGGTGCACTATCACGCGAATGAGCATGTGCGCGTGCTGCGTGCCGCAATATTCAGCGCAATTACCCAGATAGAGTCCCGTCTGCTTGGGGTCGAACCACATATAGTTGTCTCGGTTCGGAATCAGGTCCACCTTCCCACTGAGCTGAGGAACCCAGTAACTATGTGCGACATCGGCCGACTGCAACTTCAAAACGGTTCGCCGTGGCTTGGCCGGATCACTGACCGGCACATGAAGTTCGTTTGCTGTCACAATCCCCAGATCCGGATACCGAATCTCCCACCACCACTGATGACCAACCACAGTTACCTTCAGCGAATCCGGTGGGTGTGTGGCGTTCTGCACATCACTGATCGTCCGGGCGGTCACCAGGATCAGCACGAAGACGATCAGAATGGGGAACACTGTCCAGGCCAGTTCTATCTGGTTGCTTCCATAGATTTGTGGCGGCTCACTCTGCTCATCATTCGACCGGGTTCGGAACCGGATGATGGTGTAGACCAATAGACCGCCAACGATCAGAAATATGACCCCACAGATCGCCAGGGTCAGCAGAGAGATCTGGTAGATTGACTCACTCGGCGTTGCAAGCGGCTTAAAAATATTAGTCACTTGTTCAGGTACAACTGCGATCTGATGGATGTTGAGATTGTCAGCCACGAAGTTCCACCATTGTTACTATTGCCACAATTGCTTGTTTAGCCGGTTATCTCACCGCCCAAATTCTGCTTGAAGCCTCCCTCCAAATCAGTTTTCAGTTTTCAGTTTTCAGTTTTCAGCTGGCGCGAGATATCGCTGAAAACCGAAAACTGAAAACTGAAAACTGTTTTTCATTCTCATCTGCAGAATTCGGGCGGCGAGATAGCCGCGGGTGAATCCAGTCCATCTTTCGCTGCGCAAACCTCACGCCAGAGAGCGACGTCCCATGTCGAGTTTTGACAACAGACTGATTGATTTGAACTTCAGTGAGGGTTAGAGTTCACCGGCAATGGTACTGATGGTGGGCAAGCCTGTGGCAGCGAACGGAAACTATGACATTTCGAGGAAACCTTGATCTTGATATGGTCTATTGTGAAGGGCGCTAAGCCTTTTCGTATTCTATTTAAACCCGTGAGTAACTTCCCATGCCTCACGATCACGCAACAAGGTAGAAAGTAACATCGTGTGCAAACCGTGGCCCGATCTCGAAGCGCGCACGTGACCGAGAATTGGCATGCCACACAAGGCTAAGTCGCCGATGATGTCCAGGATCTTGTGGCGCACGAATTCATCCTCATACCGCAAAGGCTCAGAATTTAAAATCCCATCTCTGGTCAAGGCAATTGCATTTTCGAGCGAGCCACCGCGCGCCAGACCATTCTGCCGCAGCATCATCAGTTCTTCGACGAATCCGAAGGTGCGCGCTGGTGCGATCTCCGTGAGGTAATCGCCGGATCGAAAGGTAATTGCGCGGCGCTGAACGCCGATCAGCGGGTGCGGGAAATCTATCTCGCATGTGATGCGAAATTCATCGGCCGGCTCGATGGACATCGCGCGATTCTTCTCGCTTACTTCAACACGCTTGAGCACGCGCAGATAAGCGCGCGGCGCTTCCAGTTCAATAATACCGGCCCGCTCTATCAGGTCAACCCATATTTTACTGCTCCCATCGAGGATGGGTACCTCGAGCGAATCGACCTCGATTATTGCATTATCAACGCCACACCCTGAGAGGGCAGACAGAAGGTGCTCGACCGTAGCGATCATGACGCCCGACCTCATCAAGGTCGTGGCGTAGCTGACGTGCGCGACGTTTTGCGGAGCGGCGGGAATCTCAAAGTCATTGAGATCGGTGCGGCGAAATACGTAGCCAGTGTATGCCGGTGCGGGTTTTACCGTGACATTAACCGGAGAGTTTGAATGAAGTCCGGTGCCACACGTACTGAAGCTCTCACCAATTGTCGTTTGTTTGCTCAATCCACTAATTCCTCAAGAAAACAGTTTTCAGTTTTCAGTTTTCCTGGTGCCAACGGATTTTGTGGTTATGGAAAGGATGAGAGAAAACGGAACAAACGGAAATAACGGAACAAACGGAAAAATCCT
>JAKEHZ010000264.1 GCA_022614735.1 Acidobacteriota bacterium
AAATGAATGTCTTATTTCGAATTAACGGAGCGACAGGAGAAGGAAATGACAAAAGCCAGGCTGATCAAAAAAAAGGAAATTGTTGAGCGCGAGCAGAAGAAAGAATCAAGTTTGCCCGAGGAGCCGCAGAAGAAGGTAGTTGAGAAGACTGTAGATGCTGTGGTTGATTGGCTTGAAAGTCAAAGCACCCAGCGTCAGGACCCACGCAAAGCCTTTGCCGCACTTTTTGTTCAGCCACAAACGCAGTAAGCCAAGACTTCATCCGTAAAAATCTGACGCAAAGACGCAAAGACGCAAAGAGATAAAGTGAGAAAAGAGACTCCGCAGAAGGGGTCACATCCTTGTTATTTGTTTTTTCTTTGCGTCTTTGCGCCTTTGCGTCAGATTTCTTTTTCTATCTTCATCCTAAAAAGGAAAGCGGCGAAGGAATAATGTTTAATGGGTAGCGCACGCTTTTGAAGGGTTTATCGAAAAGCGGGCAATACGCAAGAAACGTCAGGACGAGAGTTCTGACAGTCGCCTTCGCCGCAACTCAATGTTTGGTCAATTTTCCTGGAGCGGGAGACGGGATTTGAACCCGCGACTTCAACCTTGGCAAGGTTGCACTCTACCACTGAGTTACTCCCGCGCTGATCTACTTTTTAGCCCATACTCTGGCAATTTGTCAACGTTTCTCCAGGCAAGTATTAGATCTTGTCTCTCATCCAATTACTACGCTCAAATCTCCGGTCTGTGAAATACCCTCGAAGCAGCGATATTCTGGTCTTTTCTACTGATTCAATCACGATGCTGACCACATCATAGCGATACGGTTCAGCCTCGACTGCAATCAATCGACGATAAACACCGGCTGCGCGCGCTATCTGTCGCCGCTTTCGCACGTCCACGGCAGATTCCGGAGTGGCTATATCGCTGCTTGTTCGCGTCTTGACCTCTACGAAGGCAAGATAGAAGGGGGCGGATGATTCATCGTAGGCGATAATGTCAATCTCTGCGGTGATTTGCCTTCCATCTCTGCTATAGCCAATCGGCGCGATAAAGTTGGTTGCGACGATGCGATAGCCTTGCTCTAGAAGGAATTGAGCTGCGACCCTTTCGCCGCGCTCACCTAAATCCAAATGTGGCGGTTTGGTCAGGGGATAAGTGCCGGCCCTACGAAATCGTTGAATAATGCCCCACATCGTCTAGTTCGGCTCGCTTCCGTACTGAGTTTTAATTCATAATGTCGAAAACATTTTATGGCCATCAATCTTATTTTGTCATCGTGAACGTAGGTAATATTGTGAACCGATCCCCAAGAATAGGAAGGGGAAAAATAGGCTAAAATGATTTTCAGAAAAAAGGTCATCCGGAATTCGTTTATTCTGCTCTCGGTTGCTCTCACGCTCGCCATCACGACTACTGCTTCAGCGCAGAGTGTTCATCAAGCCATTCCACGATACATTCCACAACGCGTCTATGATTCCAATGAGAAACGGTTCATCGATTTCGAATCGATGCTCGTCGAGTTATCACGAGCAGATGTTGTGTTTGTTGGTGAACAGCACGATGATGCAGCGACCCACAGATTGGAACGAGCAATCCTGGAAGGTCTGGCGCGTCGTCGGGGTAATGTTCTCGTTGCGATGGAGATGTTTGAGCGTGATGTGCAGCAGTCGCTCGATGATTACTTTGCCGGTCGTTTGAGCGAGGAGGATTTTCTCAAGACTTCGCGACCGTGGCCTCGCTATGCGAGCGATTATCGTTCGCTTGTCGAGTTTGCGCGTTTTCAAAGTTGGCGAGTGATCGCAAGCAATGTGCCGCGCCGGTATGCTTCACAGGTTTCCAAACAGGGGTTGGCGGCAGTCGATGTTGTGCCTGCTTCCGAACGCAAATTCATCGCATCTCAGATTCAATGTCCTTTCGATGACTACTTCAAACGTTTCTCGGAGGCAATGAACAGCCATCCGGTCGCAGATGGAGATGGAAAAGAGCCTGAGAAAATGCAAAACGACGAGCACCGCGCGATGATTGAGCGATTCTATTATGCTCAGTGCATAAAGGACGAAACGATGGCGGAGTCCATTACCGAGCAACTACAGCTATCAGACAAGAGCCAGCAGAGACCTCTCATCGTTCATTTCAATGGTACTTTCCACAGTGATTACCGTTTAGGTGCCGCAGCGCGAGTCAATCGCAGATTGCCGAAATCTAAGATCAAGGTGGTGACGGTTGTTCCTCTTGACGATCTCGATACGATAAAGGCTGAAGAATATCGCAAGCGAGGGGACTATATCGTCTTCTCTCTAACCACTGAGTTGATCACACCGCCGACCAGAATTGCGACGCCCATCAGGTAAAGCCAGATCATCAAAACCATCAATCCGCCTAATGCGCCGTAGGTCGCGCTATAGTCGGCGATCCGAGAGACATAGAGACGTAGACCGTAGGAGATCACGAGCCAGAAAACGAGCGCGAAGATTGCCCCGGGTGTAAATAGTTCCCATCTCTGTTTTATATTCGGCGCGAAATAATAGATCAATTCGACACCGAGCAGGACGAAGAGGATGACGAGGGGCCAGTGCGCCAGATCCCAGAGGGCTTTAAATGTCGATCCATACCCGTAAGTTTGGGCGATGCGTTCACTGATCGTGTCGCCGAAAAAGATCAAGGTCAACGCCGAGATGACAAAGAACGCGAGTCCGAGAGTCAGGATTATCGCCAGGATTCTTTCTTTCCACCATGGGCGCGAGCGTGTAGCATTGAAGGCCTTGTTGAGCGAAGTGATGACGGCCCCCATGCCGGACGATGAAGCCCAGATCACCACGAGAAAGCTGAAACTGAGAAGGCCCGGTCGTTGTTTTTGGGTTACTTCTAGAAAAGTAGTCTTAACCAGTGTGAAGGCCTCAGACGGAAGAACATTGTTCAAAGCCTCGAACCAACGATCGAGATTACTGACCAGCGGCGAAAATGCTAAAAGGGCGGTCAGTAAGATCATCAATGGAAAAATCGAGAAGAGCCAGTAATAGGCTAGCTGGGCCGAGCGTCCGAAAACATCATCTTCAAAAAGTTTGTCCCAGATTTTGTGTGCGATTTCGCGCAATTTATACCGCTCTGCGTTGCTGATGATTACTGGAGGCTTTCTGGAAGAGTTCAACGTTTCAGCCTGTCATCAAGGTCATCCAGATCGTGAATCAGAATCCAGTCGGCGCGTTCGATCAATTCGAGGTAGTTTGTCGCCTCAGCACCGCCGATCCAAACGCGAGTGTGGGGTGGTAACTGTGTTGCAATCGCATTCAACTCTTCGATCGTCGGACCATTTTGCGTTGTTACTATGCTGAGCGCCAAAACACGCGCTCTGGCAATCTTGACAGTACGGGCAATCTCTCCTGCAGGAAGATCTGCGCCCAAATAAACTACCCGCCAGCCCCTGGTTGCGGCAATCAAGGCTCCCAGTAAGATCCCAAACTCATGGCGCTCAGCCAATGGAGTCGCCAGGACAATCGTTTCCGCTTTTTCATCAGGTGGATAGAGTCTGAAGAGGGAACACAGCAGGTTGCGTAACAGATTGGTTGCGACGTGTTCATGAGCTATCCCAAATTCGCGATGTGCCCGGAGGTCACCGATCTCAGTCAATAATGGAGCGACGATGTTTTTAACAACCACACGAGGTGGATAGAGTGTTGCTGCACGGCTGATCTCCTCCTCTGCGGCAACAACGTCCAGACGATTGATCGCCTTCAGGAAACGCTCGCGAGTGACCTCATATGGGTTCCCCCCATCCTCTTCAACACTGAATGACGGTCCGTGTTTTGTTGCGAAATTTTCAAGCTCACTCTCCGGTAATCTAGCCACCTGTCCTATGGCGTGTCCAAGTTCGACCGCCTGACGCAAGCGTCTCAGCCGCGCTACATCCGCGTCGGAGTACAATCGCGATCCGCCTTCACTTCGCTGCGGTTTAATTGCTCCGTATCGCCTCTCCCAAACTCGCACCACGTCCGCTGATAACCCGGTTAAACGGCTGACCGTGCCGATCCGATATTTCGGTGTTGTTGAGAAACCATTGATTATGCTCTCCTCTTCGGCCATCTCCCAATTATTTATGCCTGTCTTAGTCCTGTCAAATTACATTTTGAACAGTATGTAATGCCTAAGTAAGTGGTGGCAATTCACCACGGATTGACACGGATGCGACGGATTTTCACGGATTTAATCCGCGCTCATCCGTCGCATCCGTGTCAATCCGTGGTGAATTGCCA
>JAKEHZ010000265.1 GCA_022614735.1 Acidobacteriota bacterium
AGACTGATAAGCGAGTGCTTTTACGATGACTTACTTGAAAGCGCTGAACAGCCGCTAGATAAAACGCTTGCGCTAATATTTAAACGCCCGGTGACATGGTTCACGACTGCTCACAAATCGGACCGATATGAAAGCCGCCAAGACGAAAGCTTTGTGAATGATCTTGAGGCACAGACTATTGTTGCGATCCTGAAAAGAATTAACTGGTGGGCTAAAAACGACAGGAAAAGATACAGCGTGGGGGTTCTGACTGGATACTCAGGACAAAAGCAAGCCCTTGAGAGGCGTCTTTCCCCTGAACGAAGAAACCTGGATCATCTCCACCTGGAATGCAATACTGTGGATGCATTCCAGGGACGCGAGGTCGATATTGCGCTTTACTCTGTTACTCGTTCCAATATGGGTGGGGAGATTGGGTTTCTAAAAAAATCGGAGCGGATCAATGTGGCACTCTCAAGAAGCAAGTACTACCTGGGAATTGTTGGGGACCATCATTTTTGTAGAAGCATTCAGAGTGAGCATCCGCTGAAGAAAGTGGTTAGCTATATTGAAGCGCATCCTGAAGATTGTTACATCGAGGAAAAACATCTATGAAACCGGAAGAAGTTGCCCAAAGATACGCATACTCCAGGGCTGACTTTGATCTCATAGGCTATGCCGAAGTAGGATTACCTGTTTATCGGCTCACTATTCTCGCCCTGACTTTGAGACATAAAAAGGTTTCTCCATTAGAAGAGTTCGTATTGAGATCGCTTAGTGCGGGATTGATCAATATCGGCGAAGTCGGCGCTTTCCTTGGGATTAAACGGACAGTTGTGGAGAGCATCTTGGTCAATCTATTTCGTTCTGAAGATGTTACGTTGTCTGGAGAACCTGGGACACGTGAGCAACTCCTTCGGCTGACTCAGAAAGGATTGAAGACGATCGAAACCGCATTGTCGGTCACTCCTGAGGAACGCAGCCTTCAGGTTTATTTTGATGGGCTTTTGAGAACGCCGATTTCATTGCCTCGTGAGCTACTTTACTCGCCGAGGGAATTGCGCGACGAAGGTATGATCGAGATCCCTGCCTTACCTGTAACTCCACCTCAACTCAAAGATATTTCCCCGAAGGACTTTGAGAAAATTATTCAGCAGACCTCCAAGCGCATAGGTGAGAACAGAATCGATATCCTTGCTCTGAAGGATATGGAGAAACGCGAGCGTTTTTTTCGCCAGGGTGTTGCACTTAAATATTTGTCGAAAGACAAACAATCTTTACAAGTCGCCTTTGTAATTGATGGGAGGATTTCCGAAGATCACGAAAAAGCATTCGCCGTAAAGGATGGCCCGAGAAAATCTGGTCATCTTTTTACGACTCCAATACTATCTGAAGACATATCTCATATTGTATCGAGAGACATTGCTGATCTGCCCTCACTTGATCAAGGGGACTCTGAGCGGTTGAAACTATCTCTCGTTGATGCGCTGAAAGAACTTGAGCAAGCTAACTCCGAGTTCGAAGATGCGGAGACAAAAGAGGGAAAAGCAGCAGCCGAACTGAAAAGGCAAGAGGCTACTAATCAAATTACCTCATCGCGCAAAGCGTTAGAAGACCTCCCTATGCGCTTTTTGTCTGTATATGACCATCCTCCGATTCTTGAGAAAGCGATTACTGACAGCCAGGAAAGAGTGATGATTATATCACCCTGGATTCGTCAGCAGGTTGTCGATGTGGACTTCGTTGATAAGTTAAGGACATTACTTAATCGAGACGTTCGGATTTATATTGGCTATGGTCTTGGTGACAACAATAGTGATGAGCAGGCAATCCGTGCGCTCCGGAATCTCGCAAGACAATATTCCAGCCTGTCAATAGTCAACATCGGGCATACACATGCCAAGGTTTTGATCTCCGACCGATCATATGTTGTGATCGGCAGTTTTAATTGGCTATCATTCAGAGGAGACCCAAACCGAACATTTCGGGACGAACAAGGTGTTTTAATCTCTCATCCGACAAAAGTTGAAGAAAAATTCCTTGAGCAGTTTCAACTACATTTTGATAAAGATAAATGATAGTTGCGAGTCATCTGCCGTAATCAGCCTCGGTAGGAACATACTGCACGGCTCAGGGCCACCGCCAAAGAGGTCGGCGTCATCGGCGACGACGATCCGTCCGAAGAGCCGGGCCGCGACGGCGCAAACTCTGACCTGCTCTTTCCGATTTGACTCCCATCATTTGTTTTTCGTTCTGAGGGGAACCTCGGCGATCTCGGACAGGCGCATCATCGCGATCTGCCGAAACCGTGGGCTGAGGCGATCGAGCCAGTGCTGGATGCTGATTGATGTGATCGGAAGATTGCGGACCGCGGCGTCGTCAATTCCTTTGACACTGGCGTCCCACGAGGCGATGCGAGTCGTCGCGAGCGTCATTTCGCGCCGCAGCCGCCTGGCGACGAGCGAGGCCAGATGAAAGCAAACCGTCTCGTTTGAATAATGGTCTTGATCGAAGCCGATCCACACAAACCTGCCGCGCGTGAGTTCGACGAGCGCGTCGTGATTTGCCGTCACGCATGGCGTCGCTACGATATATAACTCAGGGCGGAGGGCGGAGAGGACGTCGGCCTTGAGCACTCCCTCAACGATCACGATCCAGGCATCGCGCGGAAGATCGGCGAAACGGAACTTGAAATGTAGCGGACTGCCTGAGCCGGTTCCGTGCGGCAGATCGGAGGATGAGAGCCAGAGGTATCGCAGCCCTTTCTTCGCGGCGAACGGCATTCGCATCTGGCAAGCCCGAATGCGCCCCGAGCCGTCGCGAACGGGAATGAGCAGTCTCGGCAGGAGATAGTCTTTCGGCTTCCAGAGATGAGCGCCGCGCCTGTCTTCCCAAAATCCGGGAACGCCGCGTAGCAAATCGGAGCCGGAGAATTGATCGCTTGCCTCTCGCAAGAGCAGCCGCGCAATGCGGTCTCGTTCGCTAGAACCTGCGGGCAGCCCGCCGTAATCACCGAAGTGACGTTCGCTCAAACCTCGCGCAAGAAGGCCCTTCTCGTTGGCGATGAGCGCGCCGGGATAGAGTGTGGCCGGGCTGATCTCGATCAGTTTGCCGTAAACGAAGTCGCGGATTTCGACAGGAGCGATCGGCGATTGCGGAAGATCGGCGACGACACGAACGCCAGCCGGCTTATCTTCGCGCCAACCATCGTGAAAGAAGATCGCGCCGCCGTGGCGGTTGATCTTGCGCGCGCCGTCGCTCACGCGCATACAAACCGAGAGAGTCTCGTCGCGGACAAATACGCACCAGTCCGGCTTTCCGCAAATCCGGCAAGGCCTGCGCCGGTTGACGCGGCAGAAAATGTTCGAAGTCGATGTCGGCATGGCGCATCGCCGCCAGCCGCGCTATTTTCAGACTGGGGAAGCGCGCCGATCTCTACGGATCAGGATAACGGTATCTTTATTTATCCCGGCTCCTTCGAAAACCTTCGCCCCGCTCGATGCGTCGCTCCGCCAGAAATAAGGGTTGATCCTCCGTTTGATCTCTCCGGCCAGCAGTCGGTCTTGACGATTTGCCGGGCGAGGTCAGTCATTCCATTCCGGATGATGTGCTCGACTACATCATTAATAATAAGTGGCTCGTAAATACCCTTCCGATTGCTGTAGGCGTCATGGCCCCAGGCGAAGCAGGAGTCCGGACATGCCAGGTGGTTTTGACAACCTGATTTGGGTTCTCCCTAGCTTTTGGTGCAAACAAGATTTTTCTATTCATTCTTGATGAATACAGCGTCTCTGTTTGCCGATCCTAACCTTCTAAACTGGAATGATTTTGGCACGATGTACCGGCCCCCTTCGGCACGCTGATTTGGCCCCACCTTGAATCAAAAACAGATTACCTTCTGAACGGAAAAAGAACAGGAGGTAATCATTGAAAAGGAGATCCAAGGTGGAGCTGTTCGAGAGAATAAGGCGAGCCTATGAGTTTGAAAAGAAGTCGATCCGGGCTATTGCCAGGCAATACGGGGTGCATCGACGAATGGTCAGACAAGCCATTGCCAATGCCATCCCTCCGGACCGGAAAACACCTCAGCGATCGCAACCGCAAATGGATGAGGTCAAAGAGTTCATCAAGCAGATTTTGGAAAAAGATAAAAAGGAGCCACGCAAACAACATCACACCGCGCATCGAATTTTCGTCAGAATCGGCAAAGAGATGCCGGGCATCAAGGTCAGCGAGAGAACAGTCAGAAAATACGTGCAACGGCAAAAACTGACTCTGGGTCTGGATGGGCGTGAGGTGATGATCGTGCAAAGCTACAAGTACGGAGAAGAAGCCCAGATCGATTGGTACGAAGCGGTCGCCGAAATCGATGGGCAGCGGCGTACAT
>JAKEHZ010000266.1 GCA_022614735.1 Acidobacteriota bacterium
CTTGTCCAGCGCCCCTGCCGGGGCGCAATGTCGTTCTTTGCTGTTCCGGTGGTTCCGCTTCGCTCCACCACCGGCTAATTTCCGCAGTCCCTCCGGGACGGAAACCAGAAACATTTTCACGAAGGCTATAGATGCTCGCTCGAGCACCTAGCATCCAGCATCTAGCATCTAGCATCTGTTTCTTCCGTATCTTGCAACAAGGAGCGCGCAAAATTACGCGCCTCTTCGTATCTTCCATCACGAATTAAATCGAGCGCTTCGGACTCGATAAATTCGTGCAATACTCGTCGCCGCGTCTCGAAGTCTGGGATGCGTTGTCTAACTTCCGCTCGCATCTCAGCCGCAAGCTTGAGCAACTCGCCATACTCTTCGCCGATCAGAGCTGCTACTTCTCGTTTAACACGCTGTGAAAGCGATGGGCTACCGCCCCCGGTCGAGACGCTGATCTGCAGTTCACCTCGCGTGACCAGAGCCGGCGTGATGAAGTTGCACAGTGCAGGTTGATCTACCACGTTGTAAAGCAGCCCTCTTTCCTCCGCGTTCCGCGCCACCTGTTCATTCACCGCCTGGTCGTCAGTCGCGCTGATAACCAGAAAAACATCCATCAAATCTTCTACCTTATAACGATCAGGTCGATGCTCTATCACACCGCGCTCTGCCAGCACAGCCAGCTGCGATGTGATCGTGGGACTCACAACGCGTACGCGCGCGCCTGCATCAACCAGTTGCTGCGTTTTGCCTTCAGCAATCGCGCCGCCGCCAACGACCAACACGGCGCGATCTTTGAGGTCAAGATAGATGGGGTAGTAACGCATATATCGATTGCGGATTGTGGATTGCGGATTGCGGATTGCGGATTTGAAGAAGAATTTCCGCTATCAATCCGCAATCCGCAATCCGCAATCCGCAATTCCTTATCCCGCTAATGCCTCGAAAAACGGATTCGGCAAGCTGTAATCGGCCAGCGACAGATTCTTCAGTTCTTTGATGCTTTGCAACTTCTCGCGCATTCGAACGACATCGCCGACAACGATGAGCGCTGGAGCCGTGATTCGCTCACGACCGACTAAATCCGCGACTTGAGCGAGCGTGCTGATGTAAGTCTCCTGGTGGTCGTAGGTACCCCAGCGAATTACAGCGACAGGCGTGTCCGAGCTGCGCCCGTACTGCAGCAATTGATCGGCAATCTCCCCGATTCGCGAGACGCCCATAAAAAACACGAGCGTATCTACCCCAGTCGCCAGACTCTCCCACCGAATCGCTGATTGTGGTTTCGATGGATCTTCATGACCAGTCACGAAAGCGACCGAGCTGCTCAAACCACGATGCGTGATCGGAATGCCGGCATAGGCTGCAACTGATGATCCGGCAGTAACCCCCGGCACGACCTCCCATTCGATCCCTGCATCCACCAGGACCTCTGCTTCTTCTCCGCCACGTCCGAAAATGAATGGGTCGCCACCTTTGAGCCGCACGATGATTGAATGTTCATCGGCCTTCTCGATCAACAAGCGATTGATCTCAGCTTGCGTCCACGAACTCTCCACACCGCGTTTGCCGACGTAAATCAATTCTGCGCGGGGCGCTGCGTGTTCAAGGATCTTAGGATTGACCAGATAGTCGTAGATCACGCAATCAGCAGCGGCGATAAGATCGCGCCCTTTGAGCGTGAGTAGACCGGGATCGCCTGGCCCTGCGCCAACCAGATAAACCTTTCCTCGTTTCATATCGTAACCCTCACTCCCTGAGCCGATGCAAACAAACCCAATCTCTCGAGCGCGGCAATGATCTTCGCCACGCCCTGAGCGACTGTCTCACGATCACTATCAATTACCAGCTCAGGATTAATCGGCTCCTCATAAGGATCGCTCACGCCCGTGAATTGTTTGATCTCGCCCGCGAGAGCTTTCCTGTAAAGACCTTTCACGTCGCGTGCGATCAAAGTTTCGAGCGATGCTTTGACATATATTTCAACGAAGGCGGCGCCATCAGCTTGAATGCCACGCCGCACATCGTCACGGATTTCGCGGTAAGGCGAGATTGCCGCCGCAATCACCCCCACACCATTGCGCGAGAGCAACCGGGCGACATACCCAATTCGCTGAATATTTGTATCGCGGTCCTCCTTGGAGAAACCGAGGCCTTTGCTCAGATTCGTGCGCACTTCGTCGCCGTCGAGCACCTCAACTTTGACGCCGCGCTCACGCAGTTGCGGCAAGACTGCATTGGTCAGTGTTGTTTTCCCGGCGCCCGATAATCCCGTGAACCAAAGTGTAAAACCTTTTGACATTGATAATTCCTTTACCAGGTCGCAACCGCTACCTGGAGCGTATATTGGAGGCGGCGGCCGGAATCGAACCGGCGAATAGAGGTTTTGCAGACCTCTGCCTTACCACTTGGCTACGCCGCCATTGCATCGATCAAAACTGCAGCCACCTCAGGCCTGGTGAATTCAGCCGGAGGTACTTCCCCTCGCGCCAACATCTCGCGGACCTTCGTGCCGCTTAAACTGACATGATAGTCAGGATCGTGCGGGCAAGTCTTGAGCGAAGCCATTCCATCGCACCTGCGGCAGAAGAATGTGTTATCGAAGAACATCGGCGTGATACTTAGATCGCCCGGTGCGAAATCGCCGAAGATCCGTTGTGCGTCATATGTTCCGTAGTAATTGCCCACACCGGCGTGATCTCGCCCGACGATGAAATGCGAACAGCCATAGTTCTGCCGGATGATCGCGTGGAAAATGGCTTCCCGCGGCCCGGCATAACGCATTGCAGCCGGCAGTACGGAGAGCTGCGTGCGCGAGAGCGGATAGTAGTGTTCGATGATCACTTCGTAAGCACGCAGTCGCACCGAGGCGGGGATATCATCGGCCTTCGTTTCACCGACCAGTGGATGGAGCAGCAGCCCGTCAACAGTCTCGAGTGCGCATTTCTGAATATACTCATGCGCGCGATGCACCGGATTGCGTGTCTGGAACGCGACAATACGAAGCCAGCCGCGCTCGGCAAACAGCGCGCGCAGCTCGCGCGGCGAGTAGCGATAGGGCGCGAACTCCTGGCGATTCGGCGATTCGATCAAACTGATCTGACCTCCGAGTAAATAATCACCTTGCGAATAAAGCGCCCTCACACCAGGATGCTCTTCTTCTGTCGTCGAGTAGACGCGTTCGGCTTCGAGTTGTTTGTCGTATTTGAAAATCTCGCTGAGATGAAGCACGGCGAGTAATCGCCCATCGTGTGAGCGCAACGCGACATCATCACCGGCATGCAGTCTCGCGCGTTCCTGTTCAGTCGCCGCCAAGGTTACCGGAATCGTCCAGACCAGTCCGTTCGCCAGACGTCGATCGTCTCTCACAGAAAGGTAATCGGCCTGTCCCATAAACCCATCGAGCGGCGAAAGAGCGCCGTTGGCGATCAGTTCAAGGTCAGCTTCTGCACGGGCGTTGATCGTCAGACGCGGCAACTTCCCCGATGCGCGTAGCAACGCCTCGCGATCGGATCCTCGCGACTCGCGGTCAACCAGTTTTCCCCCGTGTGGATCTATTAAGCTCATTTCGTTATGTTCCCTCCTCTTTTGATTGCGGATTGCGGATTGCGGATTGAATGCGGAAATCTTCTTCTCAAATCCGCAATCCGCAATCCGCAATCCGCAATCATTCATACACCCACCACCTCCAGGCGCAATGGCTCGTCAATCGTCTCTAACGCCCTCAGCTCCTGGCGCGCGATATACTGATAGAACTTTTCTCCCTCGAACCGCTGCAAGCGGTAAGCGCGAACAACACGCTCGATGTAAAACTTCGTCTCTTCGACTCGCACGCGTCTGGAGAGCTTTTTACCGAATGCCGCATCGCGCCCCAGATGGCCGCCGAGATGAATCTGGAAATAGTCCACTTCTTCCCCGTTCTCCTGTCCTTTCACGCCGACCAGGCCGATGTCCGCAATTTGATACTGTGCGCACGAATTGACACAGCCGGTCACACTGATGCGAATGTCGTCACGAAAGTCAGGGATGGCTTTCTCCAGGTGAAGAATGATCTCTTCGGCGCGCTGCTTGGTCTCGACAACAGCCAGCTTGCAGAACTGGCGGCCAGTACACGAGACCGTGCCGCGGCGAAAAGGCGAGGCATCGCAATCGAGATCGAGCAGGGCGAGTTCATCTCTTAGGATTTCAACATTCTCTTCCGGCACATCGAGCACGATCAGGTTCTGCTGATTGGTCAATCGAATGCGCCCGCTCGCGTAACGCCGCGCCAGTCCGACAACACTGACCATCTGCTCACCGGAAATTCGCCCCCTCAGGACAGCCACACCGATGTAATGCAATCCATGCTGGCGTTGTTCATAAATGCCTATGTGATCGCGTCTTTGAATATCGGGGATTTCGGCTTGAGGAGCATCATCGAGCTTGTATCCCAGGCGTGCTTCGAGTTCTTCACGGAATCTTTCAGCGCCCCAATCTGCGACCAGGAACTTCAGACGCGCCTTGCGGCGATCATCGCGATATCCATGATCGCGGAAGATCTCGACAACACGCGTGATGACTTCGACCACCTCGTCGTACCACACAAATACACCAAGCCGTTGCGCGAAATATGGCCGCGCGCCGAGTCCACCGCCAACCCAGAGATCGAACCCGACCTCACCCTCCTCATTGATGATCGAGACCAGCCCGACATCATTTATCTCGTGCTGCGCGCATTGATGATCGCAGCCTGTGATCGAAATTTTGAACTTGCGCGGCAGGTTCGAGAAATCGCGATTGTCGATAAACTTTTCCACTACCTGATTGACGAGATGCGAAGAGTCAATGAGTTCGTTGTCATCGATGCCTGCAAGCGGGCAGCCAACCACATTGCGTACGACATCGCCGCAAGCCTCCTGCGTAGTCAACCCGACTTTTTTCAGCTCATTGATGAGGTGCGGCACATCTTCAATCCGCACGTGGTGGAGTTGGATCCCTTGCCGTGTCGTAATGTCCCCGCTAGAACGCGCATAGAACTGCGAGAGCCAGCCGATAGTTTCCAGTTGATCAGCGTTGATAATTCCATTCGGCACTTTGATGCGCAGCATGAAGCGACCTTCTTCTACAGGCCGCTGTGTATAAAGGCCATACCACCTGAAACGGTCCATGTCGTCAGCGTCGATCGCTTCGAACCCCGTCTGCGCGTAACGCTCGATGTCTTTCCATACATCGAGGCCGTCTTTTTCACTCTTAATTCGTTCGACTTTGTTCTCTTTCATAATCGTCTCCGGATAGGCGAATACGCGCTTCTTCAATAACAAGACACCGGGCTACGACCCCATAAGAATTGCGCGTGACCGGAAGCTAACCCTTCGATCGAGTCGACCTCTCCGTAAATCCCGTTTCTATTGCCTAACGCGAAACCAACGGGAAAATCGAATCAGTCGGTGAAAATTTTCCACGGGAAAGGGCTAAATCCCCGGATTTTCCGACTCTCGCAATAGTTTATTGAATACGATTGCAGCTAAAGGAGCCGCAGATGAAGGACTAACAACAACAGCAGCAACAGGAGCAGGCGATTTGGCAGGAGATGAAGGAAGTGAGAGAGGTGTAAGAGAAATCGTTTTCGGGCCGACTACTCAGCCCCGTATCAGGTAAGCGACTTTGTCTCTCGGATCGTGACATTGTTAACCAGCTTTCTTTTGAAAAGTTTTCCGCAATATTTGAACTACTTTTTACGTCTATCAGTTGCAGTCCGCTACAACTATTTAGAATTTATACACGTCCACACGCAGAGTGTCAATAAATCTTTTCGCAGGGAGAGAGAACACGAAACAAACGAAAATAACGAAACAAACGAAAAGATACATCTTTTTCGTTTGTTTCGTTATTTTCGTTTGTTTCGTATTCTCTCCTCTGCTCACCGGATAGCTAATTTTCTGCGTAGTCCGAGCAATCGCCCAGAGGATATTGAAATCCACACGATGGGCAAGGCATGACGCGTCCGCAGGCAACATCGGCGACTGGCGCATCGCATTTCACACATCGCAGCTCCTCATCAGCTGGTGATTGAGGCGGGCGAGGTGAGCTCGGATGAATGATGACTTCCGCAGTCTCTTCGTCTCCTCTGTTCATTATTCATACCTCCGACCTGATGTCGGGACACATTTCAAATTTAGGATTCAGATCGTGAGACAAGGTGGAATACAAAAATGGCAAAGAGAGCAAAAAAGGCAAAAATTCTAGGCCC
>JAKEHZ010000267.1 GCA_022614735.1 Acidobacteriota bacterium
GACCCTTTGACCCTTTGTGTTGAACCTGTTAACTAATTTCGACTTTCAATGGAACTTGCCAAAAAATTTCAGTTTTTTCGTTACTTCTTCTTCCACGCAATCTTACCCAGCTCGCGCCACGTCGTCAGCTTAATGCCGAGCTCTTTTATCAAGGCTTCGATCTCCGGATCGGTGAAAGAGAGGAAGTCGGCATGTCGTTGTTCCCAGGAGGCCGTCACGGCTTTGAGCTCGGCATCATTAATCCCCAGATGCACAATGAGCATCGTCACACCGGGTTTGAGATTACGTAGCAGGTTCTTATAAGACTGTTTACGCTCTCCAAAGTTTTTACCCGATACGCCTCTCACCAGGTGATCGAGCACCACAAAACCATCAGCTTCAACCTGGCGTAATATCTCTGAGTTAATCGGGATGCCGACCACTTTCGCGTAAAGTTCAAGCTCCGGCGTCGGGCGCATCACCATGACCGGAATGCCGTATTCCTTGCCCAGCTTCGTGTAGACATCGAAGAAATCCTTGCGCAGGTAAAGCGTGCCCATATGCGTGTCGAGATGCGTGGGCTTGATGCCGAAGGCAAGCGCACGTTCGATCTGCGCGCGCAGTTCGGCTTCGACCTCCTGGGCATTAGCCTTCATCGCCGTCTGTCTCTCCGTCTTCCACATAAACCCTTCTTCGTCCACCAAACCCTTGACCTTGTCGATCGGCGCAACTGGACGCCAGCGGAAGTACCTCCACTCGCTGGTCAAAGTGAGATGCAGACCGAGATCGAGCTCCGGATGCTCACGCGCATAAGCGGCGAATTCGGGAAACCAGGGGCAGGGGACCATAATGCTGCCCGAAGTCACCATGCCTCTCTTGAAAGCTTCGATGGTGGCGACGTTAACTGAATGCGACATCCCGATGTCATCAGCGTGAATGATCAGAACTTTATCGTTCGGGCCGTAGCCGAGTTGCTGTGCGGTTGTCGTCTGCGCAACTGCGAGAGCATCGAGCAGCATTATTGAAACCAAACCGAGCAGGTAAACGAGCTGTTTCATCACTTTTTCTCAAACCTCTTCGGCTTCAAATCAGGATTTATTTTATATTTCTCGATCTTCCATTCTTCAACCGGCACGCCGTTGATAGCTTTGACGATCTGGAAGGGGACTATCACATTGTTTACCTTGCGGTAGTCCGAGAAATAGAGCTGAATAGCGATCTCCTGTAGGTCTTCGGGTTTGGTCTCTTTGTTTCGCCCGTTTTCACCGGCTGAGACAACATACCCTGTTTTCTGGTTGATCAACTCGCGGTAGCTTATCATCGCCGGGCGCGATGATGCTTGATCGACAAACAAGCGCGCGGCAAAAACATCCGGACCCGATAGATCAATCGCTTCGACATTGCCATGTTCATTTTTGATCTCACCACCATAACTGAATTGGAGCGTGAATGATGAGGGTGGTGTGATCAGCCACGCGAACATCAGACAGGCGAATTCATTGCGAAGCTGCTTTTCAAGAGTGGCCCTGATCTGCGGATCTTCAAGACCAGGCGGACGATTACTGCCGTCCGCGCTTTGTGCGGAAGCTTTGATATCTTCTTCCATCCGGCTCATAGAAGTGTTACGGGTACGCCCTTGTGGAGTCGGGATTCTCATTCCGAGCACGGTTCGCTCGGTCGTACTGCTCGATCCTGGTTGGGTGGAGCGAATGACGGTATTTCCTGCAGCCGTATTTCTCATTCCGGTGGTTGAATCTCTGATCTGTGGAGGCGCTGTGCTCTGCGTTCTGACTATCTCGCTGGAACCGTCATCGGCGACAGGACGACTGATTTTGCGGTCAATCCAGGCCTGGTCCCCGTTGATTGCCAGCATCAAGGTGACAAAGGTCATCTTCTGCAGGTTCGACTCTTTGATCTTCAAAAACCTGTCAGGTGCGAGAAGGTCTATTTTAATCTCCCCCACAGTTTCATTCTCGCGCCCC
Organism: Acidobacteriota bacterium; assembly: GCA_022614735.1. Taxonomy (GTDB): domain Bacteria; phylum Acidobacteriota; class Blastocatellia; order RBC074; family RBC074; genus JAKEHZ01. The sequence goes on from JAKEHZ010000267.1 coordinate 1,962, forward strand.
CAATGACGATAGGTGCCGGATAAGGAAAGACTGCGGACGGATTTGAGATTTGCTTCGCCGCCGAGCGCCGCGCGAACTCTGGTCAATAATTGCTGCGCTCGCGCCGCGTCATTTTCATCGCGCTGAGCCTCTACCCTGCCAGCCAAGTGGAGAATGATCGCGAGTATGAAGAGAGAATACGAAACAAACGAAATAAACGAATCAAACGAAAAGTTGGGCAGTTTTTCGTTTATTTCGCCAATTCTTGTTGCTTCGTATTCTCTCTTCATAGTGATTTCGCCCAATGTTTGAAAACCTCGTTCATCTTGCAGCGAAAACCAGGGAGCAAATCTTCTTACAAATTGCTCCGCTTAAATTCATCCGCAATATAATCGCACGCCCGCGCCGTAATCGCCATCATCGTCAGAGTCGGGTTCTGACAGCCCTGCGAGACGAAACATGCACCGTCAGTCACAAACACATTCTTCACATCCCACGATTGGTTCCACTTGTTGAGGAATGATGTTTTCCGATCGTCACCCATTCGGGCGGTGCCGACTTCGTGTATGCAGAAGCCCGGAGGCGCCGGCTTGCTGCTTGCATCCAGAGTCTGGAAGCCCGCGGCGTCGACCATCTCGCGAATGGTTTCGAGAGCATCTTTGCCCATCGATCGTTCATTATCGCTGTGCGTGCATTCGATGTGCAGGACTGGGATGCCCCAGGCATCGACTTTGTTCGGATCAATGGTGGCGCGGTTATCTTTACGCGGCAACATTTCGCACCACGCGCCAAGCCAGAAGCTGACTTCGTTCGGATGTTCCCGGATGAACTTCTTGAAATCGGCGCCGAATCCCGGCTGACGATTCGCATGCGCATAGGAATAACCCATCCCGGCTCGCCCTTGCATTCCGTAACCGCGGATGAAGTTGGGGTTATTATCGTTGATATTGCGGAAGCGCGGGACGTAGATACCGTTGGCGCGGCCATCGGAATAATCGTATTCCATCCCGCGCAGCACAGGCACAACGCCGCTCGCGCTGATCTGGAACATATGGTCCATGAGATAAGCACCGAGCACGCCTGATGAATTTCCCAGGCCGTCCGGATGCTGCCGCGATTTCGAATTGAACAGGATGCGCGTCGATTCGAGCGTCGAAGCGCAAAGAACGATCACCTTGCCATACTCTTCGTAATCCCGCCTGGTGATCTGATTGACGACACGCACGCCTTTGGCTTTGCCGGTGTTGGTGTCCACGATGATTTCGCGGACGACGGCGTTGGGGCGTAGAGTCATATTTCCCGTTTTGGCTGCCGCGGGAAGCGTCGAGCCGGGGCTGCTGTAATAAGAATGCGTGTCACATCCGCGGTCGCAATGGCCGCAGTAATGGCACGC
>JAKEHZ010000039.1 GCA_022614735.1 Acidobacteriota bacterium
GGTGTTAAAGCCGTGACTTCGATTCGCAATGTCAGTCTCGTCACGATCAGCGGCAAAGGGATGCAGGGTATCCCGGGTATCGCAGCAAAAACTTTTGATGCTGTCGCCGACGAACGCGCAAATATATTGATGATCTCGCAAGCCTCATCTGAGAATAACCTCTGCTTTGTTGTAAATTCCTCTGAAGCTCGCCGTGTAGTGAAGGCGTTACGATCTTCGCTTGAGCTGGATTTGTTGCAAGGTCATATTGAGGATATCTCAGCTGATGATTCGATCGCGGTGGTTGCAGCGGTCGGTGACAGGATGCAGGGCACGCCGGGAATCGCGGGTAAGGTCTTCGGCGCGTTGGGAGCGGCAGGTGTCAACGTAATCGCGATCTCGCAAGGATCATCGGAACGTAATATCTCGTTGATTGTTGCAGCGGACGATGCCGCTGAAGCTGTTCGCGCGATACATCGCGCGTTTGAGCTCGACAAACCCTCGCAATGATTATGGTTTCGCTTCGCTGTATCAACTGTCAAACTGAATTCCCGACATCTTCACGCATCTACACATGTTCTCATTGCAACGGTCTGCTCGACGTCGTTTACGAGACCAGTGGGATTTCCGGTGAGCGGTTGATGGACGTATGGGACGGGCGCCGCGGCTCACCGAAAACGATCGACCAGAGCGGTGTGTGGCGCTTCCGCGAGTTGCTGCCCGAGGCTGATGAATCTGAAATTGTCACGATGATCGAGGGCAACACGCAAATCTGGGATGCGCCTCGTTCGGCAGAGTACGCAGGGATCGATCGCCTGACATTCAAACATCTGGGAATGAATCCGACCGGGTCATTTAAGGATCTGGGAATGACGACGGGTATTACACAGGCGAGGCGGATGGGCGCGAACTCCGTCGCCTGCGCGAGCACAGGGAACACATCGGCCTCGATGGCGGCATACGCTGCGCGGGCGGGAATAAGAGCTTTTGTCTTTATTCCGTCGGGCCAGATCTCACTTGGTAAGCTGTCGCAGGCCCTCGATTACGGCGCTACCATATTGCAGATCGATGGCGATTTCGACGATGCCATGCGGCTGGTGCGCGAAGTGGCCAATGAATCGCCCCTTTATCTGCTTAACTCGGTCAATCCTTTTCGTCTCGAGGGACAGAAGACGATCGCATTTGAAATGCTGCAGCAACGCAATTGGCAATTGCCCGACCGCATCGTCGTGCCCGGCGGCAACCTGGGCAATTCGTCAGCGATCGCAAAAGGGCTTCATGAGCTGCTGGAGCGCGGCGTGATCGAGAAGATGCCGAAGATTACAATCGTCCAGGCTGAAGGCGCAAACCCGCTCTATCAATTGTGGAAGAAGTACAGAGGTCGTGAGGGAGATACTGATCTGAAAATTGAGCCTGTCGCAGGAGCCTTCACGCTCGCGACAGCAATCAAGATCGGCTCGCCAGTCTCCTGGCCGAAAGCGATTCGCGGTTTGCGATGGAGTGATGGGGAAGTCGAAGAGGTGAGCGAACAGGAGATTGCTGATGCAAAAGCGATGATCGGTCGCGACGGAATGGGATGCGAGCCTGCTTCAGCCGTTACGCTGGCCGGGATCAGGAAAATGGCTGCTGCGGGCAGCATCAGGCCTGATGAAGATCTAGTAGCTATTCTCACCGGCCACGTTTTGAAAGACCCGGATTATACGGTCAACTACCATAGTGGAACCCTCAGCTATACGGACAAAAGCCGCGAGAGAGTGGCCATTGAATCGCGGTATGGTAATGAATTCATTCGATTGCCGGCGGAGCGCGAGGCTATTATTGAGGCATTGGTATTTAGATAAGCCAGGAGTCAAAAGTGAACTCCGGCTTCTGTTATTGACCGCTCTCCCGGGCTTGAGACCAATTTGACAAGCCAATCTCGGAGTTGCTATTCTCGCAAAGTCGTAGCTGAATTGCTTCGACAGTACTTCATTTCTGAATAGCCAAAGGAGACTCTTTTCCGGTTTTCGAGATAGTAAATAAGCGTATCGAAACCGGAGTTGATATGCGTAGATAAGCTTCTTCAATAAAGATCGAGACGAAATGCCGCCCAAGGTTTTCTTCTGTGCGGCGTAATGATTTTCTCTTTGTTTGAATGGAGCTTTTGCTATGCAGAACCACCTGAGTGCGGTTGATCTTGGCTTTTTCCTGCCTGATGGTCACTGCCTTTTCAAATCACTGACATTCAGCTTTAGCGCGATACGCACCGGTCTGGTCGGCGCGAACGGGATAGGGAAGACCACACTGCTCGAGATTCTGGTCGGGAGACGGTCTGCCTCTTGCGGCGCTCTTACGAAGTGCGGGCGAGTTTCTTACCTTCCACAGAAAACGACTTTCAATTCGAGCGCCACAGCGGCTGAAGCAATCAATCTTGCCGATGAGATCGTCGCCCACGAAAAGATCGCGCGCGGCGAAGGCTCACCATGCGATTTTGAGCTGGTCGGAGATCGCTGGGATTTGCCGGAGCTGGTTGAGATAACTTTTGAAAAGCTGGGTGTGTCTCATATCGCTCTGGATCGGCCGGTGATGAGTTTGAGCGGAGGCGAGCTGATGCGTCTTCGGATTGCCGGGTTACTGCTCGAAGAGCCTGATTTTTTGATTCTCGATGAGCCGACAAATCATCTTGATTTATTTGCGCGGGAGTTTATTTATACCCTGATAGCGACGTGGAAAAAGGGGCTGATTGTTGTCAGCCATGACCGCAGGCTCCTTTCTTCTGTCGATCAAATCGCCGAGATGAACGCAAATGGATTGAGGTTCTATGGCGGTAATTTCGAGTTCTATTGCGAGCAGCGCGAGATGGAAAGAAATGCCGCTGAGCACGCTCTCTTGAGCGCGCAGCAGAGGCTGAAGAAAGCGCGAGTGGTAGCTCAGCGCGCAAAGGAGAGACAGCAGCGGCGACAGTCGGCAAGCAATAGAAATTCCTTCATGAAAAATCTGCCGCCGATAGTTGCAGGAAATAAGCAGCGTGCTGCTGAGAACACTTCTGCACGAATCAAAGACCGGCACGAGCATAAAATCGAGCACGCTCAGCAAGAGGTCAGTGTGGCGCGCCGGAACCTGATCATTGAGCAATCGATCACGGTTGATCTTGAGAGTTCAAAAGTCCATGTGCAGAAGCTGATGATAGGTCTGATCGAAGTCAACTATCGTTTTCCCGGCTCCTCGCAGATGCTTTGGCCGGAGCCGCTGAGTCTCGAAATAATGGGCTCGGAGAGAGTTTGGCTTAAAGGGCCTAATGGCTCAGGCAAATCAACGCTGATTGAATTGATCTGCCGGAGAAAACGACCATCTGCGGGTGAGGTAAAACTTGGAACGGAGCGGATTTGTTTGCTGGATCAAAATGTGAGCATGCTCGATGACTCGTTAACCATACTGGAGAATATCAAATTCCACGCCCCCTCACGACCTGAACACGAACTGAGGACTCTGCTCGGGCGTTTTCTCTTCATTCGCGATGCTGCTTTTAAACAAGTTTCGGCATTGAGCGGGGGAGAGAGGCTGCGAGCTGGCCTGGCTTGTTTGCTCTGTGCCGATCAATCACCGGAGATCCTGATTGCCGATGAACCATCGAATAATCTGGATTTAGCGAGTGTCGGAGAGTTAGTCTCGGCCCTGAGGGATTACCGCGGAACTTTGATCATTGTCAGCCATGATATTCCATTTCTCGAAGAGATTGGTATCGAAAGGACCGTAGAAATTGTTCTCTAAGAAAGATGCTATATGCTATAACCTTTAAGAAAAACATTTTTCATTTATCATTTGTTATTTTTCATTTGTCATTGATTATGCCGTTCTTCTTCAATGACAAATGGCAAATGACAAATAACAAATGATAAATGTTTTTCTTAAAGGTTATAGCATATAGCATTTAGATCTGGTAGTGAGAAAAGGCCGGAATTGCTCCCAGCCTTTTCTCTCATCCTATTCTCTGTTCTATTTAATTAGAACGGGAAGACAGGCATAGTAATAACGGTCGCAATACCCGTCAATCTCAGCTTGTGCAGGTTGTGGCCACCGTTGAACACGTCACCACGTTGGGCAACGTTCGGGTTGAAGTTGAGCTGTGCGCCCAGCAGAGGAACATTTCCGGTGGTCGAGTAGAACTTAATCCAACCATCGCGGCCCTGCGGGATGATCTGCGTGAAGCGCGGAACAGTGCGCGGCTCGGTGTCATTCAACTCGATTCGCCTCTGACATCCGCCAGGGACGAAGTTCGTGCTGTATGCAGTCTCCGCATCATCAAAGACAAGAGCGAAGAGTCTTGGCACACTCGCCATAAGGTCAGCCAGGTTGCCTTCGAGGCGGTTGATGACCAGAATCGTCACGTTTCCATCACCACGGCTCGGGACGTTATCCGCTGCAAGAACTGCCGGGAATTTGTTGTAGTTTTGATCCGAGTCAAAAACCAAACTGGCTAAGACTGCTTGCGTCGGGTCTTGAGAGCCGATTCCAGGCGGATATTCTCCAAACGGGAAGAGTGCCGCGACAGCCTCTGCCCCGAGATTTGCGGAGTGGCCCGTCGGGAGTTTGACGTACTCATCACCAATCAGGAAGTTGAAAGAAATGGGAACACCAAATGAATCCGTAGCGATAGCAATGATGTAACCATTGAATCCGGGATCAAACTCTGAGACGACGAATGAAAATGTCTGGTTCTCCGTCAGCGGGAGTTTGAAATCGGCCACGGTGCAATTATCGGCCACGAAGAAGAGGTGGACGATAACACTGTTGGTCGTGTTCGTATTGGTGATATTGATACGAGTGTTGTGCGTTGGAGTCGGGGCCGCAGCTGACGAATAGAGGTTGTAAACCAGGATTGAACCAGCCTTCTGATCGCTGATGTCGGATTGTACATTAGTATCAGCGCCCGGATCGGCTGCTAACGCCGTCGCTGACATCAGGACGAGCGCGAACAACGCCACCAGTGCGTGTGTTAGTTTGCGTGAGGTTTGCATTTCGAATTTCTCCTTTAGGATTTTAACCCGAACGATGTTCGGTCGGTTTTAGGAATCGGGCAGACCGCTGGGATGCCACAAGCTCACGGCGTTGAAAGTAGTTGTTATACGCCTGATACTTGTAATTAGACGTCTTCTGCCAGAACGACAGCGGGACTCATTCCCAGTGAGTTATAAATGGTGGCGAATCAGAACAACTACTGTCTGGGAGACAGAGGATAAATTCGTTTTTCGCACCCTTCCCTGTGATTAAGATTACCTTGAGCTTTCTGGGATGCTTGCCGGAGTGAGGAAAACTCAAAGCGGGCATTTTATAGCACGTGTAGAAGAACCATTGCAATAACTATTTTGGGATTAATGTTTTTGTTATTGAACTTATCAACGTTTACCAGTGCCTATTTTCGCACGACCTTTACTGCTAAATCGGTGTGTGGATAATTAACTGGCACTCAAAAATCTGGTCAGGAATAACTTCGAATGAAGATTAATCAATACGATGTGCTGATCATTGGTGGTGGGCATAACGGTCTGGTCACAGCAGGCTATTTGTCGCGCGCCGGATTAAAAGTAGCTGTCCTTGAGCGTCGCCATGTGCTCGGAGGGGCGTGCGTCACCGAAGAGGTCTGGCCGGGTTTTAAGGTCTCTACACTTTCATACCTTTGCAGTCTTCTGCAGCCACGCATTATCGATGAATTAGAACTTAAACGATTCGGGTATCACATACTCCCAAAAGACCCGTCATTCTTTACGGCGTTTCCCGATGGGCGACACATCTTCTTCTGGCAGGAGATGAAGAAGACTGTGGCAGAGATCAGCAAGTTTTCAGAGCATGATGGGAAGGTATACCCGAGCTATGAAGATGACCTCGCGCATCTGGCCGAGTGGGTTGAATCGCTCCTGCTCGAAACGCCGCCCAACATCGTCAGGCGTAAGCTTACCGACCTGATGACGTTGGGCAAATTCGGGCTCCGAACTCTGAAGCTCGGTGATCAGGGACTGACACGCCTGGTCAAAGTTATGACTCAGAGCACGAGAGACTTCCTCAATGAGCGTTTTGAATCGGAAGAGATTAAAACGACTCTCGCCACTGACGGAGTGATCGGCACAAACGGCGGCCCTGCAACCCCGGGCACGGCATACATCCTGTTGCATCACGTCATGGGCGGAGCGGCTGGGCAACGCGGCCTGTGGGGATTCATCCGCGGCGGGATGGGCGCAATCAGCGAGGCGCTTGCGCGTTCGGCTGAATCGAAAGGCGCGACGATACGCACAAATGCCGAAGTCGAAAGAATCCTCGTCAAAGATGGAAGAGCATATGGCGCGGCTCTCACCAATGGCGAGGAGGTACTGGCAAAGGTCGTCGTTTCAAACGTCGATCCCAAGCGCACATTTCTGAAACTGGTTGCGCGCGCCCATCTCGAAGAAGACTTCCGGCGTTCAATTGAAAATCTCCGGAGCGAAGGATGTTCATTCAAAATCAATCTCGCTCTTGATGGGCTGCCGAACTTCAAAGCCTATCCGAACAGAAGCGAGCGTGAGCCTGACCTCCCTCACAGAACGACTATGCACGTTTGTCCGTCGATGGATTATGTTGACCGCGCGTGGGAAGATGCAAAGCAGGGAAGAGTGTCGGAACATCCGATGCTTGAGTGCACTATTCCTACGGCCTATGACGATTCGATAGCTCCTCCGGGCCAGCATATCATGTGCATCTTCGCGCAATACGCGCCTTACACGCTCAAGGATGCCAGCTGGGATCAGGCGATGAAGGACCGCTTCGCCGATCGCTGCATCGATGCGCTGGCCGAATACGCACCGAACATCAAAGAGATCATCTTGCACCGGCAGGTGATTTCACCGCTGGACCTTGAACGAGAATACGGATTGACCGGCGGCAATATCTTTCACGGTGAGATGGAGCTTGATCAATTGTTCTTCCTGCGCCCGGTTGCCGGCTGGGCGCAGTACCGCACACCTCTTCATAATCTTTATCTTTGCGGCTCCGGCACGCATCCCGGGGGTGGCGTAATGGGCGCGCCGGGTTACAATGCGGCGCGCGAAATA
>JAKEHZ010000268.1 GCA_022614735.1 Acidobacteriota bacterium
CCTTTGACCCTTTGTGTTGAAATTCTTAGCTAGTTATCGCTCTGACCCAATTTAGACATGATCCGATAAAGGCCTGCGAAGGCTCCGACTGTGCCAAGAATAAGCCCTGTCACGCTCAGCCAGGGTGAGGTATGCAGCCAGCGATCGAGAAAATAGCCGAGTATGACTCCACCGGAAATGTTATAAGCAATAATTCCGCCAACCGCGAAGGCGAGCGCTAGTTTTGATTGTTCGGATTTCTGGGGCATTTAGATTCCCAGCAGTTTCTATAGAGATTGCAGGCAAAAATTTACCTCCAGAAACCGCTCAAGCCAAGTGATTTTCGATCTTTTTCGGCGACAAAAGCGTTCCGGATGTCAAAAGATATCAATCATATCAGTTCTTCCTGGCTTATCAGTTCTTCCTGGCTATTATTTCTTCCTGGGCGTGGGTGTTGGCGTAGGACTCGCTGCCTTGGGAGCCATTCCCTTAAGCTGGGCACGCACTTGGGGGGGCATTTGTTCCATAGCCTTTTCCATCTCTTCCTTCGTCAGCGCCCGTTTCATTATTTCAGGCACACCATCCTTCGCCGCAGATTTCTTCTCATTCTGATTGAGGCCCGGCGACGGCGCTGTCTGCACCGTTTGAGCCGGCTGTGCGGATTGTGTCGATGAGGTGGTTTGAGATGGTGAATTTGAAACTGTACGTTGACTCCCTCGACAGGCCAAAGACGTGATGACAAAGATAAGAGCCAGAAAGAGACAAAGCTCTATCCGCAGATTCGTGTTTCTCAATTCTCTATTCCCCCATAATTAAAAACATACGGCTTACATTAACGCAGGCACAGGAAAATAAGATGATAAGAATGAAAGAGAACGAAACAGGCTAAAATAGCGAAACTAGCGAAAAGATCTGAAGTTTTCGCTAGTTTCGCTATTTAGTCTGTTTCGTTCTCTCTCCCAACGTCTTCAATGGCACAGCCACAGAAGCGGGCAACGCCGGAAAATTTAATGCTGAATCTCGACCACAACACCCAGCGAGGTTTTTAAATCACGCAGATCGAAGTCTTCCTCGAGCGTCCCCTCGCGGTCAAGCACGAGGAAGGTCGCTCTCTCAGCCAGAGGAAATGCGCTCGCGTGCCAGGTGCCACGGTGCAATTTGAATGCGCACGTGCCGTCTACCAGAAATGCTGACATTCGCCTCATGTCTGGCAAGGCAGGGTTATCAGAACTTGGCGGCGCAACAGCAATAATGGACCTCGTTCCACCAAGTGGGACGAAGACCTGCTCTGTCCGCTGATGGCGCCCTAGAAAATCGAAGGTCAGCGGACGGGCTTCAACGGTCTGCGCAACCAGGTTCGCGGTACCGCCGTCGAGGTCCAATTCCACGTCGCCACGTTCGTTGATTATATTTCCATATGGAGCAAAGCTCTCCCTAGTCATTGACCTCACCGTCAAACAGATCGTACGGATAAGGTCCATTCCGACTTCGCGCTCAGGCGCGAGCGCAACAGCTGCAGCAGTCATGATTTTTACTCAACTTTCTATTTTTAAAATTATGGGGAACGAGCGCCAAAGCGGATGTTCTCTCATTCCGGCCAGATATCTGTCATCGATCATTAATGCAGGGGCCGAAGCAATCGAACTTTCATAGTTTCGGAGGAGCATAGGGAGCATGGGCGACAAAAATATTTTTTAACACAGCGGGCGTACGGGTGTCAAAAGGTTTGTAATCTAATTGCTTCTTTTTCTTCTGAGCGCGGCGACGACAATCCTTACCGCGGCGTAATCGATTCGCTCCGGCAACTCTTCCTTGATCGGTCTCAGCCGCTCCAGCCCGCAATGCTCTGCTGCGGCTTCGATCAGTCTGCGGTCTGCCGGATTGACAAAATCGTCGATGTCGATCTCCCGGCCCTCCTCGATAAGCGCGACTATATGCTCTTCGATTGTTTTTTGTTTGAGCTTACGTCTGGCCGCGATATCGCTGATGCTCAATCCCTGCCGATAAAGTTCGTAAGTCTGTTCGCGTGTTTCGCTCTGAACTGATGGTAGTGAAGGATCCTGTTCGAGGCTGGTATCGGCTTCGACGGAGTCGAAATCGAGTGCGACTCGCGCGCGGTCGTACATGACCTCCCGCCCGAGATCGGTCAGGCTGACGACAGGATACGCTCCGCCGCTTTGCTTGACACAGCCAGCGACAATCAGCGCGTTGATGAACCGCGTCAACTCGTCTTGCGAATACTCGCTGAGCAGACCGTAGGTCGAAAGCTGATCAAGATCGTTGGCAAGCACGCTCTTCGCTTTTGAGCCGCGCAGGACGCTGGCTACGGTTCCTTTGCCGAATTGCCCTTCGACGCGCGCGACGCAGCTCAAAATCTTACGCACTGCCAGATGCTCTTCGTCGCTCAATGCGCGCGGCCCGAAGACGTGCGGTGTTGTGCTCTCCACCGGAGCAGGCTCGTGGCTGGACGGCTGCGCTCGAGCCTTCTCCCGTTCGACGCCCGCGACTTCACCCCAATTCATCCTCGGCCGGCAGTTCGAACACCGGCAATTCATGACCAGTTTGCGGTCGCCGAAATAACGCAGGACGAAGACGCGCAGGCATTTTTCGCAGTAGGCGAAATTGACCATCTCGCGCAGCTTGCGCTGTTCTGCGGCCTTTCTCCGGGAAAGTTCCTGCCAATCCACGCGCAGCGCGCCGGCCGGCACGCGGTCAAGTATGCTGATGCCCTGCCCCCGCCGGATGTGCCCGGCTTTTTCCAGATAGATCAGGGCCGAATTGATCGCCATCTCGTTCTTGATCCCCAACTTCGTCGAAATTTCGCGCGCCGAAAGCTGTATCGCATCGGAGCCCAATCCAATCAGGAAGAGGTAAATCTGTTCGATAGTCCCATGCGATGGGTAACCGCCATCGATGAAGAATTCGTGAGTTCGCGTGTCAATGTAGTTGAACAGCAGAGTGCAGACCGAAGGCAGCCCGTCGCGGCCCGCGCGGCCTACCTCTTGATAATAAGCCTCAACCGAGCCCGGCAAGTTGTAATGCGTGACGAAGCGCAGATCGGATTTATCAACGCCCATCCCGAAGGCATTGGTCGCAACGATTGCCTGCAGATCGCCGTGCATGAATTGATCCTGAATTCGCGCGCGTCTCTCATCCTCGAGGCCAGCGTGATAGCCGGCGACTTTCAAGCCGAGCCTTTGCAGCTGTCCGTTTACTTCCTCAACAGTCTTGCGCGTCGAGGAGTAGATGATGCCCGAGCCGTTCGCATTTCGCGCGATTTCGAAGGCCCTCATAATTCGCTCCCGTTCGGTCTTACAGGGCTCGACTCGCAATGTCAGGTTGTGACGATCAAAACCTGCGATGAAACTCGCCAGGCTCTTCATAGCGAGCTGCTTGCCGATGTCCGTGCGCACAGCAGGAGTCGCGGTCGCGGTCAAGGCAATGATCTGCGGCCGTCCAAGCGCCTCGGCAGCTTCACGCAGCCGCAGATAATCGGGCCGGAAATCATGTCCCCACTGCGAGATGCAATGCGCTTCGTCAACCGCGAAGAGCGAGACTTTGACCGGTTTCAAGGCCTCGATGAAGCGCGCGTTTCGGAAGCGTTCGGGTGCGATATAGACTAACCGGTAAGCGCCACGCGCCATCGCCCGCAGCCGGTCAAGCTGCTGGTCGAAACTGAGGGAACTGTTGATATAGGTGGCCGAGATTTCGCGGGCGTTGAGCGCATCGACCTGATCTTTCATCAGCGCGATGAGCGGCGAGATGACCAGTGTTGTGCCTGAGAAGAGCAGCGCGGGCAGTTGGTAGCAGAGCGACTTGCCGCCGCCGGTGGGCATGACGACGATCACATCACAGCCTTCGAGCACCGAGCTGATGACCTCGGCCTGGCCTTCGCGGAAATTGCTGAAACCGAAATGGCGTTCGAGAATCAGTTGTGCATCTTCGAGAGTTGGCATAGGCAGACAGAAATCAAAAGGCAAAAGGCAAAAGGCAAAAGGCAAAAATCAGAAGGTCGGAACTTTTCTTCTTTATTTTTGCCTTTTGATTTTTGCCTTTTGCCTTTACATCACTTCTTCTTCGGCAAACTGACCAGATTGGCAAACAACCGATACGCGCCTGGCACGCCGGCCGGAAACTGCCGGAACCACGCATATCCGGTGAAGAGATAGTTGCCTTTGCCGTACTGAGCAATTAGTTGTCCGCCCTTAAGCAGATTGCCATTTTCGTCAGGGGCGGCCAGGAGCGCAGTGTAACGCGGATCCCATTCATTTAGGAAGTACAAACCGCGTTCCTGCACCCATCCATGCCAATCTTTTTCCGTGATCTTATTCGGATAATTAAAGAGCTGATGATCGGGAACAAGTACTGTGATCGGGGCGTTCTCGTCCGTCACTCGCACTCCACGCGTCATCTTGACCGGGTAGGGAGCAAAGTTACCGCGGGTGAACTCTTCCTTGTTGTACTGCACGATCATCGTCCCGCCATTCGCCACGTAATCAAGCAATCGTTTGTTGTTCGCTATCACGTCATCGTTGACTTCGTAAACGCGAATGCCAAGGATGATGGTGTCGTAAACGGAGAGGTCGCCGGAAGCCAGTTCTGCGGGACCGATAACTTTGACGTTGACACCAAGCTGCGAGAGAACTTCCGGCCCATCATCGCCGCTGCCCATGATGTAACCGACTTTGAGTCCACTGGCGACCTGGACATCGAAGACCTCGATCTTTGTTATTGCAGGACGATAGATGAAATGCGTCTCGATGTGAGGATAGGAGATCACCGAATAACCACTCGCATACTCTCGACCATTGGCCTCAGCAAGAGCCTTAAGATCGATCGTGCCCGTTGCGCCTGCCGGTGGAGTGACTTTGAACAACCGCGATGCCCTTTCATTCTGGCGGGTGAAAGCGAGAGGGCGATTGTCGGTTTCGACCTTCCAACCCTGCGGCGCGATGAGTTTGACCGCAGCATTGGTTGCGCGTCTCGCATTGTGCGTGACCTCGACTGAGATCTCGCGCGTGCGGTTCTGGCTTTCAGACGGGATCACCAACAAAGAAGGATGAACTGTGAGCGTCAGCGAGGGTGCGACCTTCAGTTCGCGGCGGATCTCACCGAAGGTCTTATCGGAAAAGCGGTATTCTACAGGTTGGTCGATGACGACGCGCTCACCGCTCAAATCCATCTCGACTCGCGCGCGCGCGATTGGAGGCGCAAATGGCATATTGCGCGGCATCGCATCATCCCAATCGAACTGATCTCTCGTGCGTGGTTTGGCCAGCCAGTAGGGCTGTGTGGGAGCAGCCGTCTCGGGCACGGTTGCGCGGAATCTTGCAACGAAGTTTGGCCTTTCGCGGCCACGAAAAGAAGCCGCCGGTCCAGCGGGCTGCTCGGTCTCTTCTCGGACAGCTTCGACGCGCCAACCATCAGGAGAGATAAGACTGGCCTTCGGGCCGATTCTTCTTAATTCTTCGCCGCTCGAGGTAGTTCGGAAATAGACATTCGCTGACACCTCGACCGTTTCGCCTGGCGTGATTATCTCGGTGTTGCTCAAAGCATCGACGATCACGCCGTGAGCTTTGATCAGAGCATCACTGAAATCCTTCTCCTTACGAGCAAGCATTCCATCGACATTAGCTTTCGAAATAGGATCGAGATTGCCCAGCATTGTGCGCAGCGCTCGCACCTCGCGCAAACCAGCAGCCAGGTACGGTGCGATCGATTCCGGATGCTCAACGCGAGACTCAGCCAACGCCCTGGCAGCAAGCTCCTTAATTTTGCTCAAACCTGGCAGCATCCGTTCGCCGTCCCTGCCGGCAAAGTTTGCGATCCCTACAACGCTCACATCAATTCCAGTGAAGAGTGATGGCTCCTTCTCCGGCACTTCAATCGAACACTGCAAGCGCGGGTAAGAGCGCATCTGCGAGCCGCGCGGCTGAATCGTTCCGAAATCCTGCGAGCGATGGCGGCTGCGACCGTCAGCGGCGAGCTCTGCGTACGAACGACCGAGCACCGGATCGAAGAGGCCGACGTCAAATTCAGCTCGCGGCCCCGAGACCTGGTCAAATCGGCGGCCATATACCTTTATTACCTGCCATGGTTGCAACCCTTCTTTGCTGATCTGCTCGGGGAAGCGATTCACATCTGCGGCGGCTTTGATTGCCTCGGGCGTGAGCATTCCTGCTACCTGATGCTGACCGTGACCGTCACGTTCAGTGCCTGAAAATCCGCTGACGACGACCAGTGGCCTCATCATTCGGATCACGCGCACCATATCGGCGACAATCTCTTCGCGGTTCCATTTCTGCAAGGTCTCTTCAGCCGAGCGCGTAAAACCGAAATCGAAAGCGCGCGAGAAGTATTGCTCCGCGCCATCGAGCTTGCGCGCCGCCAGCAACTCCTCAGTCCGGATCACGCCAAGTCCTTCCCACAGCTCCGGGCCGATGCCATTCTGCCCTCCCTCGCCGCGATTGAGCGACAGGTATGCGACGCGAGCGCCCTGGCCGCGCCCGAGATAAGCCAATAATTCCGTGGATTCATCGTCGGGGTGCGCGGCGGTATGAAGGACACTTGCGATCGTTTGCAAGCGGCGCAGAGCTAATGACAGACCGCTGGCGCCGCGATCTTCCGGCGCCGGGCGAGTGTCGGCGGAAACGGTGGCGAGAATGAGTTGAAGAACGAGAATAAGGGTTAGGAGGAACGCAGATGCCTTTTTCATGAGGTTGACCCTTTGTTTGTACATTACTTAGCCTATTTCTTCTGAACCAGGCTAATCAACATTCCAACAACAACGACAACCACGCAACCAACCAAGTTATACCACAGGAAGCTGATTGACGAATACTTGCTGACAATCGCGACTGAAATTATTCCGGCGATCAATCCGAAGAACGCTCCATTGCCTGTCGCCCGCTTCGTTCCGATCGCAAGCATAAACACGCCGAGCAATGAACCGTAGAAGAACGAGCCGAATTTGTTGACTACTTCGATGAGTGACCCCAATCGTCCAGCATAGAGCGCCACGATGCAAGCGACGATGCCCCAGACCCCGGTGGCCAGTTTAGAAACCATCAGGTAGTGGGCATCCGTCGCTTCCCTCCTGAAATGCCGGCGATAGAAATCGATCACAGTTGCGGTCGAGAGCGCGGTCAGCTCAGCAGAGATAGATGACATCGCTGCGGCGAAGATCGCTGCAATGATCAAGCCGATAACTCCAGCCGGCGCGTAAGTCGTGACGAATGTTGGGAAAACATAATTGACATCGTTGAACTTATTGCCCGTTGTGCTTGAGACCAGATCACCAGCGCGCTTGCGAATGCCATTCATCTTTTCATTCGACGCGATGTAAATCTCCCGCGCAGCCGCGCCAATTTCGCTTTGACTGCCGGTGCCGGCAAATGCGAGCGCGGCTCGCTGACGAGAATCAAAAGCCTCGGAATATTCGGCGTTCAGTTTCTGATACTCCGCGCTCTGCTCCACTTTCGCGCGATCATCAGACTTGAAGATCATGGGCGGCTGCTGGAATTGATAAAAGACGAAGACCATGACGCCGATGAAAAGTATCAAGACCTGCATCGGGATTTTGACGAATGCGCTCATGAGCAGGGACGTGCGGCCTTCGGAGACCGACCGCGCGGTTAAAAATCTCTGCACCTGGCTTTGATCGCAACCGAAGTACGACATCGCCAGAAACATGCCACCTATCAAGCCGGACCAGAGCGTGTAGGTTTCGTTGGGGTTGAAACTTGGATCTACCGTCTTCAGCCTTCCCGTCAATCCCGCCAGCGATACAGCATCACCGAGAGAAACGCTGGCGGGAAATTGGCCGACGATCACGATAAGAATGACGAAGAGGCCGACAAAAATAATTATCATCTGTTTGACATCAGTCCACGTCACCGCCTGCACGCCACCGAACATCGTGTAAATCGTGGTCGAAAGCCCCATGACCATAATCGTCGTCAATTCATTCCAGCCGAGCACGATTGACAGAATCACCGATGGCGCAGCGACGATCACGCCGCACGACATCCCGCGCGAGACCAAAAAGAAGAAGCTTGTGAGCGCCCGCGTCTTCGCATCAAACCGCCCTTCCAGATACTCATAGGCTGTGTAGACTTTTGCGCGATAGAAGAAGGGGACGACCGTCATGCACAAGATCACCATCGCGAATGGCAGGCCGAAATAGAACTGAATAAATCGCATTCCGTCCGCATAAGCCTGCCCTGTGGTGCCAACCAGTGTTATCGCCGAGAGCTGTGTCGCCATAACCGATAAGCCGACCGCCCACCATGGCAGGCTGCGATGCGCCAGAAAATAGCCTTCGACTTCGTTGCTCCTCTTCGTCAACCGTAATCCGTCGTAGACGATGTAAACGAGATACGCGGCGACGATCAGCCAATCGAGCCAATGCATTCTGTTGTCCCCTTTGTTTGATTATTGAATCGCTTTTGAGAAAGTCCAAAGGCCGATGATCAGCGCAATGGTATAGATGATAACTGTCATATAAACGCGGTTCCAGTGCGGGTATTCGCGTTCGTCCTGTTTATCTATTCCCATTTCGATCTCCACTAGATGAGGAAAGAAGAGAGAACGCGAAACACGCGAAAAAATCGAAACACGCGAAAATTCCCC
>JAKEHZ010000269.1 GCA_022614735.1 Acidobacteriota bacterium
GACATCGTCACTGATCATCCGATCATTGTGGTACCGCGAGCCAAACAAGGTCAAGTGAATATAGGCAAAACCAATGAGTTATTTATTTACACTGCCTTAGTTAGTTTAATGATCGGTTTGTCTGCCTTGAATTCTACCTCAGCATACTTGGCATGAGTTCGCTCCTTACCGTCTTCGACAATAACATTGCCTTCCGCTTCAATGTGATATGTCTTTGGGTTAAGACACAACCTAACAGCGGAGATGGTTAGCGCATCGTAGCTCGCCATTGCTCTATTGTACTCAATAGTTGTTTTCTTCACCCGCTTTTTAGTAAACTGCACGAGCATATCAAACTGGCGGTTTGACGATTGTGGTAGTGAGAAAGAATCATATTTGGGAGGTGGGAGTGTCGTGACAGGCTCACGGATTCCAGATTTCGTTACCTCAAGTGCACTGCCGGCCACCTTTAGCACAGGAGCAAGAGTAATTACGAGAACGGTTCCCGGCTGAACTTGGAACCTCGCGCGTCGGAGAGGATACCATCCCTGTATTTCGGTAGTGATTTCATAGATGCCAGCGGGCAGATCGAACTCAAAAGTGCCATTCCAGTCGGTTGTACTACGCTGTGTGACTTGCTCGCCTTTAATGATAACAGTAGCTTCAGGTAAAACTGCTTCATCAGACGCAATTCCTATACCTTTCACTTTTCCAGGCAACTGCGTTATGATAGCCATTGATTGAATACCGCATGGCACTGACAATGCGTTACTCAGTGCTAAGATCAGCACAAAACAAATGGCGTCGTATTGTAGCGTCATCACTTTCCTTACTACTTTCCGAAGCAGTTTTTCCGGACAAGTTCCGCATTAGTCCTACTTTGTCTTCCACTATCTTTAAGGATTTTGGAATCATCAGATGGAATGCGGTTTACAGCGTGAAGCAATTCGTGAATCACCACTTCAGATCACTCTCAGGCATCAAGATGAAAATAACATCAGGAGATTTAATCGATGCCTTGTCCCGGCTTTACATCCTGCGCACGCTGCCCGCGCGGGCGCGCATAATACCCCTGCTTAGTCTTTATGACCACCTCACCCAATCGCTTATTCGTTTCCGGGGTCAATATCAGCCTGATCTGACGATAGCCTCCATCGGCCTGCTCACGTTTCGGGCTGAAACCAAGACTGTAGCGGGTTCGCAGGTGATCAACCAGCTGCGCCAGGCGCGCATTGATCTCCAGGCTCGGTGATTTGATGACTTCGCCTCCGGTCTGAGTGGCAAACGGATCGATCGTCATTCGCCTGCGATAGATATCTTTGCCATCTCCGCCGCGCCGCAACATCTTTTCGACACCCGACAACGAGCCTTCAACAACCAGGCCGCAGACCATACTGCCCGATCCAATAACCTGGTCTGAAACCTCTTTCTCTGAAACCCCAAAGCCGTAGTAGTCCCAGGAGACATTGTCGGTGATGGCGATGATCACACGGCGACTTGTCGGGTTGCTTGCTTTGCTCATGTGCACTGCAGCATCGCGCAACGCCGGATAGAGCAGCGTCCCCTGGCCGATCAACGGGGTTTTATCGATCTGGCTGATCTTGTTTAATACCACCCGCCTCTCGGTAGTGAAGTCCTGTACCAATTGCGTCGAGGTAGAGAAAGCTAAGACGGCAACCTCGTCTTTCTCTCTGAGGCGATTCAGAGCCACCAGGGCCCCATCACGTATCTCATTGAGTATAGGGCTGACACTCCCGCTCAGATCGATCAGTAAAATCACAGAGAGCGAGAGCTGGTCCTGACTGAAGTGGGTGATTTGCTGCCGGATACCATCTTCGTAGAGCTCGAAATCTGCCGCATTGAGCCCGTTGACGATTTCACCTGTCTTTCGTTTCAACACCTGCGCATCGATCACAACCAGATCAGTGTGGAGTTTGATTATTTCCTGCTGGAGATATGCCTGGGAGGGGCGAGGTTGAGCTGTAAGAGAGAAAACGAAACAGATGAAAAAGATGCTAGATGCTAGATGCTGGATGCTAGGATGAACACCTAGCATCCAGCATCCAGCATCTAGCATCTTTTTCATCTGTTTCGTTTTCTCTCCTGGTTTTTGCATAAAGCTCAGTCAGGGATTTTAGTGAGACTTCCCGCCTCCAGAATTATTGGGTTCTGTCACATCACTATCTACGGGCTTACGACCGTAGTACCCTTGTGCTGTGGAGATTATGATTTCGCCCGCCCGCTTCTGAGCTTCCGGGTTTAGCTTCAGTGTGAGCTTGTGATAGGGCTCAAATGTTGTGTCGATTGATGGATTAAACCCCACGACGTAACGGTTACGTATGAGGTCAAGCAATAGATTGAGTTTCTCCGCAGTGTCTTCACCTTCCAGTTTCATTGCCGCCCCGCCGGTCTTCCGAATGGTCTGCACGAAGGTCCGATCCTTCATGATAGCATCAAGCACCATCTGAGTCCCAATTGTGGCAGCGACTGTTGTTGCTATAGAGATAGGGTTCCCAAAACTGAAAATGGCGCTCCGCGCAGCAACTGAGGCGATCTGTCGTGCACGCGAAGGTCTTGGAGCCTTGGCGACCATTCCATAGACTACGCAACCGGTATCGAAAAGGACCTTGGCTGTGTAATCGGGCTTTGCACTTGTGTGAGAACGTGGATTGTCATCGGTGATAGTTATGATCACACGCCGGCCGGCCGGATTTGCAGCCTTGTCCATATGCTCCGCCGCATGAAAGACTGCCATCGTTCGATCTTGGTAGGGTCCGATATTTAATTGGCGAGCTCTGTCAACGAAGTCCCTGAGTCTGACCGCGATAATTTTGCGATCTTTGGTGAAGTTTTGAATGATGGCCGCGGTCGATCCGAAAGCCATGAGGGCTATCTCGTCATCAGGTTTGAAGTGACGTATCCAGTGAGAAACGCCTCTCCGCAAAGAACTCATTGTGTAAGTAGTATTCCCTGTGACATCGATCAATAAAATTACCGAGATCGGCAATTGCCCCTGACTGAAATGTGCAATCTCCTTTTTTACACCATTATCCACAAGCTCGAAGTCTTCTTTGGTCAGATTGCCGGCAATCGTTCCGGTTTTCTTATTCATTGCATGCACATCGAGCATAACCAGATTGGCGAAAGGATTGACGATCGCATTGTTCTGCTTTGTCGTTTGAGAATCCGGTTCAAGTGATGGTTGAACCTTCGGTTGTTCATTCGGTTGTTCAATCGCTTGTGTCTCGGGCGTCCCAGCGGTCTTTTCCGGCGCAGGCGCTACGCCGGGAAGGACAGTGCCAGGCTGTGGCTCATTCGTCTCCGCATCTGCCTTCACTTCGGCCAGCAATTCTTCACTCTCTCTATCGACGGCGTAATATCCTTTTCTGGCACTGATCACGATTTCACTGCCCAGCCGTCTCTTCGCTTCACGAGTGAGTGTGAGATTGACTTTGCGGTACTTTCCGTCGAAGGTCTGATTGGTTGGCGTATAACCGATGCTATAGCGGCTTCGCAGGTGTTCGATCATTTCACCAAGCCGCGCATTGATCTCATCCTTACTTGCGCCGGTCATCTCACCGCCGGTCTCCTCGACGTATGGATTTATCGTTGTGCGTTTAAAATGCTCCTGAACAGTGGGGTGTTGGAAAACTACGCTGGCGGCCACATTCAATAAAGACTTGACGATCAGTCCGCAAACCGTGGCGCCTGATTCAATGACCGTCAGTCGAGCCTCTTCCTCTGAGATAGTATCATTGTAACGACTCATCGCACCTTGATTGTCTGTGATGACGAGGATGGCGCGACGGCTTGTCGGGTTGGTGGCATAGCGCATTTGCCGGGCGGCTTTAACGACGGCTTCGTGGATGCGCGTGCCGCCGCTCGATTTCTCCAGCGCTGCAGCCAGTTTATCCAGAACCAGCTGCCGGTCTTTGGTGAAGTCTTGTATCAGCTCCGTCCAGCCGGAAAAGATCATCAGCGCGACCTCGTCTTCCGGTTTCAGACGCTGCAGTGCCTGCAAGGCCCCTTCGCGAATTTTTTCGATCACAGGCCTGACGCTCGGACTAACGTCCAACAGTAGAACTATCGACAGCGGCAGTTTATCTTGACTAAAGTATTCGATTTGCTGTTTTGCGCCGTCTTCGAATAAATCAAAATCTTCAGGCTTGAGGCCGCGAATGATCTCACGGCTCTTCTTATCTGTTACCGAGGCGTCCAGCACGACAAGGTCAGTTTTTAGTTTTATGGTCTCTTGTTGCTGGACATCTGACTGTGGTGTGGTTTGGGAATAACCTGTAGCGACGAACAGTGAGGAAAGAACGAGACAAGCGATCCGGCAGGATATCGAGGTCGGCATAAACTCACCTCCAGTGATAGGAGCCGCTTTACGTTTTCCTGGTGCTAGCAGCGTTTGTCGAGTGGCATGACCAAATGACCGCGAGCATCATAAATTTTCAAACTGGAATCTTACTCCCGCTCTGCTTTAACCTCAACCGTACTCTTGTGACGTCTCAGAATTCGGTGGCAATTCACCACGGATTGACACGGATGCGACGGATTTTCACGGATTTTATCCGCGTGCATCCGTCGCATCCGTGTCAGTCCGTGGTGAATTGCCACCGAATTCTGAGACATTATTGCTCTTCACAACAACCAATGCGATTACAAAAAGGAGTAACATCAGCGCTTCGGAATCTCCGAAGTTGTAATTCGTCAGCGAGCTGGCCGAGAAACCGATGAGTGCACCGAAAGCCCCGAGTGTGAGGCTTTGACCGAAATCATCCCCTCTCTTTTCCGCGCGTTTGTAACTGCGCCGCGCCATGAGCATCATTGCTGCCATGAGCCAGACGAAAGAAACGAGAGCGGGCAGCCCACGGTCCATTGCAATCTGGATGGGTGTCGAATGTGTATGTGTGATGTATTCGCCGGGAAATCCCCACTCACGCCAGTGGCGCTTGTGCGAATCCATTCCAACGCCGATAAGCGGGTGGTTGGGAATTACGCGAAGGCCGGCTTGCATATATGCTATTCGTCTCGTGGTGCTATCGTCGTCGAAACTCATCATTGTTTGCTGGCGCGCGGTGGTGATTACATAAAAGCCGAGTCCTCCGAGGAGGAGTGCCGTGGCTATGGCAATGATCGACGCAAGACGGCTCCCAATGCTGATCGAAACGAAGAAGACCGTGATAATGAAGGCTGCTATCACTGCGCGTGAGGCTGTCAGCACCAATGCCGTGGAGAAGAAGAGGAAAAGCAGGCAGAAAATTATGAGCCAGAATCCCCTCTTTCGTCTCCGCCATAACTTGAAACACGTGAGCAGTCCGCCGCAAATGAGCATGGCGAAAATCTGCATCTGCTCGGCGTATGTCTGAAACTGGCGCGAAAATCCGGAGACGCGAAACTGCCGGCTGCGGCCGCCAATGCTTATCCCGAGCGGATTGGAGCGAGTCTTGATCTCCTCGGTTACGCGCAGCGCAACGGGGACTGGATCCCCGGCATGGAGGGCTTCGACTTCTATAATTTCACCTTCGCGATGCCGCCCTATCACCTGAAAGACATCTTCCTGCGTGAACACTCTTTGTCGCGCGATCATCCAGATGACATCGCCAACCTGAAGTTTGTTTCCGGCAAGCGGGCTGTCGGGTTCAATGGCGGCGACGATCATCCCGCGTCCGAGGAACTTTTCCATCAAACTGAACCCTACTCCGACCAGACTTGAGACAACCAGCATGCCGGCCAGAAGGTGCACTCCGCGCGGACGCAGATTGGTGGCGACAATGTATATCACGCCGAAGAGCAGCAGCGTTTTCAGTTTCCTCAGGCTGATGCTCGGTTCAACAGAGAAGACAGAAGAAATAATGGTCAGAGAAGCAAAACATAACAGCGGTAAATCGATCGGCGTCCGCGCGAAATGAAAGCGGCGGAGCGTTAGATCGCGCGCGATCCAGGCGATGAAGGTCAGATCCAGACTGATTTGCGCTGCGGCAATTGAATGTGGAAGGGAGAGTGAAAAAAGGAGGAGAAAGAAGACAATCGCACGGTTAGCCCAGCGCGCCGCCAGGTTATCGTCCTTGACGGCAGACAGCGCGTCGAAGTAACTGAGCCAATTTGAAAATGAAGAACGGGAAGACACTCCCCCGCTCTTCTTGATCTGCTCGCGTTGGTCGATGAGGGGGCGGGAAGTCATTGGATATCTCAGAGCCTACGGTTTGCGGCGTAGGTGAATACTCCCTTCCTGAGTCCATAAAAAGACTTTGGCTCGGCCGGCTCCAACGGCAGCTTCGACGAGCTGATTTGTCTGCCTGTCGAACTTCATCGGAAACCCGCCCAGATCCATCACGCCCGTGAATGACGAGGCCGATAGTTTGAAATCGGCGTGAGAGGGGCAAGTGACATCGACACTACCTGAGAACGATTTCAGCCTGTATTCGCCATCGGGCAGGAGCTCGCCGCTGAAAACCACATTCCCGCTTGAGCTGTGGGCTTCGACCCTGGAGCTGCGAAGGCCCGTGAATTGGATGTTACCGTCAGTCGTGATGCGGGCGCGCACGGGACCGGTCAGATTGGCTACTGTAATCGCTCCTTTGTAAGTGAAGAGGTCGAGTCTGGTTGATAGGGGAACATAGATATCGAAATCAACAGTGCCGCGCCCGGTCACCTCTACCTTAACCTTGCCCTCCTGAGTTTGCGTCGCATTCACTCGCGCATCGCCATCAACCTGCCTGGCATTGATCATAATCTTGCCCGTATTTGAGCCGGATGCCGTTACTTTGATCGATCCGATCTGGTTGATGACCTCCAGCCCGCTCGATTCGGGAGAAACAGTGAAGGATTTGCTGAGAGGCTGGGCGCCGGCTGTGGAAGATGAAGCCGAGGCAAACAATAGACCCAGGACCATCGCTGAGACTTGTCTCAGTGAAGATAAGGAACCCTTCAATAACATTCCGTTCACCACGGCCTTACCATTTGAGGCGTTCGACATCTTCCAGTAGTTGACGTTTCTCGTGGTAGAGAGTGAGCACCATCTGCTGCTGAACCCGATCATCGGGGTTATTCTGGAGCGTCTGCCGGGAATATCGCAATGATTCTTCGATCTTATTAAGGTGTCTCTCGAAATCATCGCGAACCTGCGGATCCCAATTCATCTTTCGTCCATTGATAACTGATAACCTGCGCTCAATTTCAGCTTTGATTGTATCTTCGCCCGGCAGCAAAGCGGTTTGCAGAGCTGTTGGCGCTTTGATGATGTTGAAATCTCTCTGATCCTGATTTGAAGTGCGGAATAAACCGAAAACGATCAGTGCTGCCGCCAGCGCGCCGGCTCCCGCCAGTTGTGGCAGAGTGAAGCTGAATTGACGCGATTTCATTCGCGCCCACCAGCTCAACGCCGGCCTCTCGACGCGAGTCGGCCTTTCGGACCGAGGCACTTCGGGTTCGATCTCTTTCGCAATCCGCGCCCAAAGAGCGCGTGATGGCGTGTGCAGCGGCAGTTCACGCGCAGCAGTTCTGACTTCAGTCAGTTCTAGTTTAATACTCTGGCATTTGGAACAGGCAATCAGATGTGTTTCTATTTCGCGAACCTCGATGTCCGAGAGCCACATCTCATGTTTGTCAATATAGTCGGACATCGAACTAACCACGGCTCGGCATTCCATACTACTACCCTCTCTATTGCTCTTACCTTGGGGTCACTGTCAGTTGCCTCGGGTCGAGTAAGGTGAGGATTAACAACTGAATCGTAACCGATAATCATTCATACTTTCTTATTTAGCAACTCTCGCAGCCGCATTCGGGCTTTGTGTAACTGCGATTTCGATGTGCCCACGCTGACACCGAGCATATCGGCCACTTCTTCGTGTTCGAAACCCTCGATATCGTGTAAGACAAAGACCGTGCGATAACCGGGAGGCAATTCCGAGATAGCTTTATCGAGCGCGATCCGGTCAACGAAACGGGGACGCTCGCTGGCGGATTGAAGAATGTCCTGGATCTCGCCGATCTCTCCTTCCTCGGTTGTCTTCTCCATCCGCACTCCCCGTTTGCGGAAGTGCATGAGCACATGGTTGACCGTCAAACGATGCAACCATGTAGTGAAAGCGGATTCGCCCCGAAAGCTGCCAATCTTTCGGAAGAGTTGAACGTAGACTTCCTGCGTCAGGTCCTCAGCTTCAGTAGGATTTGCCACCATCCGCAAGCACAGGCTATATACGCGTCGATGATGACGCTCATAAAGCGTTTCAAACGCTGACATATCCCCGCGTGCTGATGCCTGCGCCAGCTCGAAATCTGACGCAGTACTGTTGATAGCGTTCGCTGTCACTTATGTTTGCTTGCCCCCGGAGCAAACATCACAGACTTGGTAAGGATGCGGCAGCGCGTCGTCTCCTGTACTTGCTCGAAGAACTTCAGCGCAACTCTTCGCCGCCTGTGATGCCACTCCATTTAGTCCGGGTTGCTCTTACTCAAGGATATTAATTCTCAATAAAATTAATTTGTGTGCCAAAATGCCACTCTCGTACGCTAACTCCAAATCTCGACGCCTTTTGCTTTTCCCTTTGACGCCAGAGGGTTTGGTCATCATAGCTCATAGTCCGGAAAAGCCGCAATCGGTTCGGTACGGGGAGCAGTAGCCATAAGCCGAACTCAGTAGTCAGCTTGCCTCGGACAGAGCTCACAGATCAGCAACTCGAGCTGCAAGCGTGGTGTCGCCAGTGATGATTTGAGCGCGACATCAGTCTGAGCAATTCGCTCGATGCCTGCGATGATACGTTCGGTTTCTTGCTTTCTCGCTCGTTCGTTGAACCGCATCACCGCGTAAGGTGACATCCCGACGGCCTTGGCAAGTTCGGGGTTCGACACGTTCTGCCCCATCAATTCCTTGGCTGCAAGCATCTTGCGATAATTGCTTGCAATCGCGCCAAGAATTAGCAAGGCAAGCGTCTGTGGCGGTTCGGGAGGGTTTGCGAAGATATGATCAAGCAGTGTCAATGCTCGCCTGCGGTCGCCGTCCAGGATCGCGTCGGTCAATTCAAAGTTCGAATGCTCACGCGAGTAGCGGACAAGCTGATCAATTTCAGTTCTGGTAATTCGCCCATTTTCTTCAACATAGGCCATCAACTTATCAAGCTCGGTCGAAAGCCGCATGAGATCAACACCGGCCATTCCGACCAGATATGCCGCGGATGCAGGATCAATAGAATAACCCGCCCGCATGACATACTCGCGGGCCCATGCCGGAGCAGCTTCACGGTCATCTAACGGATCGAAACTCACGACCTCGCAGGTCTTCCGCAGCATCGTTGCAATATTTCGTCGATTGTCGAGCCCGTCGCTGAGGAAGACCAGTGCTGTCGTCTCGACAGGGGTTCGAAGATAATCTTTCAGTTGCTCCAGCTGATTTTCATCATTGATCGCTTCGAAGCCGGTGACAACGACTACTCGGCGTGGAGAGAGCATCGGAAATTGCCGTGCCATCCCCAGAGCTTCATCCAGTTTTCCCTGATTGACCGCTGTCGTTGCGAAGTTGAAATCACGTACGGCTGGGTCAACCACTGCTTCGGTCAATTGCTTCAACGCCTGATCGCGCAGGTATCTTTCCGCGCCAACAAACAGATAGAGCGGTGAGATCTGGTTCTCTCGAAGCCTGCGATCGAAGGCGGTTTGAGTCTTGAGGGCCTCGGCGGAGCCGGTGCGTTTCATATTTTAGGGATTGCGGATTGCGGATTGTGGATTGCGGATTTGTAGATTCCAGGTTCGCTCTGAACTCGATCCCTGCAGGTAAAAATCCGCAATCCGCAATCCGCAATCCGCAATCAGAATCCTTCCATGATTGTCGTCATGACACTCTTCGCAAAATCCCTGGCGAGGCGGTCAACCGCCGGACCTTCCTCGTTGAAATATGTCTTCGGATCGCCGGAGATTTCGTACTCACCGCGGAAGATGTAATTTTGATTGTCGAAGATGATCTTGTTTTTCGTCTGATCGCGTAGGGTTAGCCCGGCGGTGATTGTGATCTCAAACAGTCGCGCTCGCCCAGCGTCATCGATCAGCACAGGTCGATAGGTGAAATATTTGATAGTACCGACCATAATTGCATCAGCGCCTTCAGCCGTCGAAACAACATTGAGCGAGCGGGTGCGGCGCAAAACTTCATCGATCATGGCGTCGGTGAACCGCTGCTCGATCTTGTAACGCAGGCTCGGATTTTGGAAGGGCGGGATGGCTAGCGTCTTGATGTGTTTTGGTAGTGCGTCACCGCGACCGGCTTGTTTGTAACATTCGGTGAAGCTGCTGGCGCTCAAAAGCAATACGACCAATAGAATCGAATGGAAGACTTTTCTCATTTCGTTATCTCCGTGTGATTTAGCCAGAGGAGATTTTAGTACAAGAAGAGAGAATACGAAACAAACGAAATAAACGAAACAAACGAAAAATGCCCAACTTTTCGTTTGTTTCGTTTATTTCGTTTGTTTCGTATTCTCTGCTTCTCATCATTAATCGCGCTATTCCACCACGACGTTGACCAACCGTTTCGGCACAACAATAGTCTTCACGACCTGTCGTCCTCCCAGTCGTGCCTGCACGCGCTCGTGAGCCAGCGCCGCTCGAGTCAGCGCTTCGTCTGTCGCATCGGCAGACACCGTCAAACGCGCGACCAGCTTGCCGTTCAGCTGCACTGGGATCTCCAGCTCTTCATCTTTCGCCAACTCAGCATCGAACACTGGCCAGGTTGAGGCGACAACCATCTCGTTATGCCCCAACCCCGTCCACAGTTCCTCGGCGATGTGCGGCGTGAATGGCGCCATCATTTTCACCAGCGCTTCTATCGCCTCTTTCAGCGTGAACAGATCGGCATCGCTCGCCTCCCCTTTCAACGAGCCGTCGAATGCGTAAATCTCATTCGTCAGCTCCATGAGGGCGGCGACGGCGGTGTTGAAGTTAATCCTATCACCGATGTCGTGTGTGACGCGCTTGATCGTCTGGTGCGTTTTGCGGCGCAGCGCACGCGCAGCGGAAGAATACTCCAGCGACTCGTCTTTAAAGCTCGCCAGCTTCCCTTGCCACTTGTAGACGATACGCCAGACGCGATTCAGGAACCGCGATGCGCCTTCGGTTCCGGCTTCGCTCCACTCCAGATCTTTTTCAGGCGGAGCGGCGAAGAGCATAAACAACCGCACTGTGTCCGCACCGTAGATTTTGATCATCTCATCCGGGTCTACCGTGTTCTTCTTCGATTTGGACATCTTCTCGATGCGTCCGACGATGACCGGGCGACCGCAGAATTTACACTTGCCTTCAATCACTTCGTTTGGATACAGCCATTGGTGCTCTTCGCAGCGGTTGGTTGCCAGACCAACCATACCCTGTGTCAGCAGCTTCTTGACAGGTTCGCCGAAATCGATCAGACCCAGATCGCGCATGATCTTGGTCCACAGCCGGGTGTAGATCAGGTGGAGCACGGCATGCTCTATTCCGCCGATGTACTGTTCGACAGGCGCCCAGTAAGCGATGATCTCGGGGTTGAACGGCATCTCTTCGTTGTCCGGATCACAGTAGCGGAAATAGTACCAGGACGAATCAACGAAAGTATCCATAGTGTCCGTATCTCTTCGGGCTGGGCCGCCGCACTGCGGACAAGTCGTATTGACGAATGCCGCATTCTCTGCCAGCGGCGAACCTGTCGTGCTGAAGTTCAAATCCGCAGGCAGCACGACCGGCAGTTGCTCTTCGGGCACCGGCACTATGCCGTCTTTCGGGCAGTGGATGAAGGGGATCGGCGTCCCCCATGCGCGCTGGCGCGACACTCCCCAGTCACGAATTTTGAAATTGGTCTGTGCCTCGCCGAAACCATGCTCTACGGCGTATTGAGTCATCGACCCAATCGCCGCAGGTACGGTCATACCGTTGAATCGACCCGAATTGATCAGCACGCCGGTCTCGTCCTTCGTAGTAAACGCCGCTTCGACGGGCGCGTCATCAGCGTCGGTCGATCCTGCCAGTTTGATCACACGAGGGATTGGCAGGCCGTGCTTTTGCGAAAACTCGAAATCGCGCTCGTCGTGTGCAGGCACTGCCATAATCGCGCCAGTGCCGTATCCGGTTACAACAAAGTTTGCCGTCCAAACCGGCAGCCTTTCGCCATTGAATGGATTGGATACGAATTGACCGGTGTTCACGCCCTGTTTTTCCGCGACTTCGGCAATTCGTTCTTCTTTTGATATGGCGCGCTGCTTCTCGACGAAATCTATCAGTTCGACGCTCGCTCTGCCTGACGATATCAATTCGTCGATGAACGGGTGTTCCGGCGCGACGATCACAGCGTTCGCGCCGAAGATTGTGTCAATGCGCGTGGTGAAGATGCGAATCTTCTTGCCGTTGGTCGGCGCGTTCTCCTGAGCGACGGTGAAATCGACCTCGGCGCCCTGGCTGCGCCCAATCCAATTGCGCTGCATCGCAATCACCCGCTCAGGCCATCCGCCTTCCAGCGTGTCCAGCTCATCCAGCAGTTCATCCGCATAGTTGGTCACGCGTATGAACCACTGTTCCAACTCGCGCTGTTCGACCGGCGTATCTTCGTGCCGCCAGCAAAACCCGCCTTCTGCCTGCTCGTTGGCCAGCGACGTGTTGCACTTCGGACACCAGTTGACCGTCGCGTTCTTACGGTACAGCCAGCCTCTCTTCCACATCTGAATAAAGAACCACTGATTCCAACGATAATATTCCGGCAGACACGAGGCTATTTCACGTCGCCAGTCGTAGCTGAAACCCATCCGTTTCAGCTGCGCGCGCATGGCGTCGATGTTTTCAAACGTCCATACATCCGGCCGCGCGTTATTATTGATTGCAGCATTCTCTGCCGGCATGCCGAAAGCATCCCACCCCATCGGGTGTATCACGTTATAACCCTGCATTCGCTTGAAGGTGGCCAGCGCATCGCCGATTGAATAATTGCGGACGTGGCCCATATGGATCCGTCCGGACGGATACGGCAACATTTCCAGACAGTAAAACTTCTGACGCGCCGGGTCAGGCTCGACCTCAAATACACGGCCTGCCGCCCAGCGCGTCTGTTGCCTCTCTTCGATCTCTTGAGGGAAATATTTTTCGTTCATTGTCGTCACAATCCTTTTCAGAAGCGCCTTGCGCGATCAAAAATACGGCACTGCAGCGAAAAGCATTG
Source organism: Acidobacteriota bacterium (assembly GCA_022614735.1). GTDB lineage: Bacteria > Acidobacteriota > Blastocatellia > RBC074 > RBC074 > JAKEHZ01. The sequence continues at coordinate 13,160 of JAKEHZ010000269.1, forward strand.
AGCACCCGAAAGGCAAGGCAGTGTAATCTATCAGGGAATAATTGCTGTAGGTAGGAGCAGCGCAACTGAAAACCCTTATCGGGCATTGCGCTGCCGTCTAAGGTAGAGGGCGGTCAGAGAGGTATAACGCGCATCGATTCTGCGGCAATTGGGGAATCCTCGAATTTGTCTGCTGTCTACTCTTATCATTGGTCTATCGTTCTCCGATTGATCGATCTGTCCGGTGGAATTTTACACAGAAAAGGAATACGAAACAAATGAAAAACAGTTGTAACTGCTCAGCCCGGTGAACCGGGCTGAGTAATTACAACTGAAAACCGTTTTAGTATTCCCTCTTCATCTTAGGTCCTGTAAAAAGTTGTAATTGAGACCTCAATGCGCGCGTCTACACATTTACGATATAGTACTCTCGTGGAACTATTTTTAACCTGAAGAGTCTTGAAAATGCTTAAAAAAATACGAATTAAACATCTCTTCATAATTCTCCCTCTCGTTGTTTTGGCTGGATTCATCGGTCTCAAGGTTTTCCTGGCCGTCAAGGCGAAATCGTCGATACAGACAACGGCAACGAGTCAGGGCGGCGGTGGAGGTCGAGGCGGCGGAGGTGGGCGTGCTCAACAGGTGCAAACCGGTCTTGTCTCCAGAGGAAAGATCAGCGAAAAGGTCTCTCTCACCGGGTCACTCAAAGCAAAAGAACGAGTGGATGTTAATCCCAAGATTCCAGGCCGCCTCACTGAGATCAAGTTTGACACCGGGCAAGCGGTTTCTCGTGGTGCGCTCATCGCCGTGATCGAAGATGACGAAATCAGGCAACAGCTCGAGCGCTCTAAGGCGGCTATCGCTGTTGTTGATGCCTCGATAGCGCAGCGCGAGGCGGAATTGAGAAACGCCAAGGTAGAACTGGATCGAAAGAAACAACTGGTCGAGGCCGGATTGCTCTCGCAAAACGAGCTGGATGCTCTTGAAACACGTCATCTCGTCGCGCAATCGCAACTCGAGCTGGCGCGCGCGCAGCGTCGACAGACTGAAGCCGAACAGCGTGAGCTTGCGATTCGCCAGGGGCAAACACGCGTCTATTCGCCGATCGGCGGCATCGTCGCCAGACGTCACGTAGACACAGGCGCAATGGTCAACTCTTCCACACCCATCGTCACGGTCGTGAGCATCAGTCAGATGGTGATTGAAGCGATGGCTGCCGAGCGCGACATTGCGAGGGTCGAACGCGGGATGCCGGTAAATGTCACCATTGACAGCCTGCCCGGACAGCAATTCACCGGCCGGGTCATGCGCATCGCTCCATTGCTGGATCCGCAAACGCGTAATGGTCTGGTGGAGATAGAAATTCCTAATCGCGACGGCCGGCTCAAAGGCGAGATGTTCGCTCGCATCGAGCTGGGTCTGGGCACTGAGCGTGAGACTGTCCTTCTGCCGCGCGATGCTCTGGTTTACCGCGGTGAGCAGCCCGGCGTTTATACCATCGTATCCGACACCGCCAAATTCCTTGTGGTAGAGACCGGGCTGACGCACGAAGACAAGGTCGAAGTGCTCAGTGGGCTGAAAGAAGGCGATGTCGTCATTACGCGCGGCTCCAATCTCATCAAAGACGGTGATCGCGTTCGCACTATGGAAAAATCATCTGCCGGGCCGCAAAAACAGGCGGCTTCAGCGCAACCATCCGGCACACGTTGAGCGAGGGATCTAGCGATGAAATTATCGGAAAATTCCGTTAAACGTCCAATTACAGTCTACATGTTCACCGCAGTGCTGGTAATTCTCGGCGCCATCTCCTTCACCACACGACTTGGAATGTTAGCTGTAAGTCCTTTGCTATCAACGGGATTTTTTCGCGCAAAATCCTGTAAGTCCTTTAGATTCGAAATAACATTCCAAGTCGTGTCACCAGGCTGTCGGTCGATCTGATGCCCGATGTGCAGAATCCAACGATCTCCGTCAGAACTGAATACCCCGGCGTGGCGCCGGAAGAGATGGAGAACCTGGTCACGCGACCGCTCGAAGCCTCGGTCAGCGCAGCGCCCGGCATCTACCGCATCAATTCGAACTCAGCCGAAGGCTCGAGCAACATTCGCATCCAATTCGATTGGGGTGTGAACCTTGATGAGGCGGCGAATGAGATCCGCACACGCCTTGACCGTGTGCGCGGAACTCTGCCCGAAGGCGTTTTGCCGCCGACGGTCTTCAAATTCGACACCTCGCAATTCCCGATAATGTTTTTGGCGGTCTCGGGCGACATGGAGCCGCGCGAGTTGCGCACCCTGCTCGAAAAAGATATTCAGCCGCGCCTCGAACGAGTGGCCGGAGTAGCTGCGGTGGATATTCGCGGCGGGTTGCGCCGTGAGATTCATGTCACGCTCTCGACCGAAAAGCTGCGCTCGTACAACCTCTCAGTCAATCAGATAGTCGACGTCCTGCGCCGCGAAAATCAGAACCGCCCGGTCGGTCCGATGGATGAAGGTAAGTATGAAGTGCTGCTGCGTTCGCAGGGTGAGTTCGAGGATGTCGGGCAGATCAATAATGTCGTAGTCGCTTCGCGCAACGGCGTGCCAATTTACATGAGAGACATCGCTCAGGTCTCCGATACTCACGAAGAGATTCGCCAGATCGTTCGGATAGACGACAAACCGGGCGTGCGCTTTTCGATACGCAAACAATCGGGCGCAAACACGGTGACGGTTGCGGAAAAAGTTCGTGAGGAATTGCAGCGGCTGGAGAAGGCATTTCCCGGCCTGACGATCTGGCCCATCTTCGACTCATCACGGTTCATTACACAATCTATCAACAACCTCAGGGAGTCTGCCATTTGGGGCAGCATCCTGGCCATCCTCGCGCTACTGCTCTTCCTGCGCAACATTCGCAGCACGCTGATCGTTGCCGTCTCTATCCCGATAACGATCATCGGCACATTCCTGCTGATGTACACTTACGGGTTTACGCTCAACACGATGTCATTCGGCGCGCTGGCGCTGGGCGTAGGGATGATCGTAGACAATGCCATCGTCATCATCGAAAACATCTTCCGGCACCGCGAAGGCGGATTGACGCACGCCGAGGCCGCCGTCTCGGGCACGAGCGAAGTTGCCGGGGCCATCACTGCCTCGACGCTTACTTCAGTCGCGGTCTTTGTTCCGCTGGTCTTTCTGGCCGGAATGAGCGGCATCATGTTCAAGCAACTAGCATACATTGTGGGCTTCTCGCAGGCTTTCTCGCTCTTGATCGGGCTGACACTGGTTCCGGTTCTCTGCGCCAAGTACCTGAGAGTTCGTCCTCCGGACGCGAAGAGTCACCCATGGATGAGCAAGATCATTCTGGTCAGCGGGCGGGCTCTCGACACCTTGGATGAAAACTATCAGCGTTCCATCCGCTGGGCGCTCCTGCATCGCAAAACGGTTCTCCTGGGGGCGGGGCTGCTCCTGGCCGGGAGCCTGGCCCTGATTCCATTTATCGGTTTTGAGATGATGCCCCAAACCGATGAGAGCGAAATCCGAGTCAACATAGAATTATCGCCTGGAACGAGAGTCGAAGTAACCGATGAACTGTCAAGTCGCATCGAAGCGATCATCAAACGCGAAATTCCGGAGATGACGCATCTGCTGATCGAGGTCGGCGGAGGCGGCTGGATGTCTTCCTCAACGCACAACTCGGAGATACGCATTCAATTGGTCGATATATCAAAACGCCGGCGCACCAGTCCGCAGATAGTCGATGCGCTCAGGCCCAAGCTCAACATCCAGCCGGGAATGATCGTGCGCGTGAGACCCTCCAGCAACAACTTTATGATGAGGCGAATGGGCGGAGATAATAGCGACCGCATTTCGGTCGAGATTCGCGGGTACGAAATGGCAGTCGCCGCCGATCTGGCTGCGAGAGTCAAAGACATCATCGACACCGTTCCCGGCATCACCGATTCGACCATCAGCCGCCGCGAAGGAATGCCGGAGATGTTGATTACCGTAGACCGCGCCAAGGCCGCCAGCCTGGGCCTCAATGCTTCGGACATCGCCGACACATTGGAGACGGTGATCGGCGGACGCCGAGCCAGCCAGTTCCGCAAGGAGGGCGAAGAGTTCAACATTCTGGTCCGGCTGAACCAGGAACAACGGGCAAATATCGGGCAGTTGCAGAACGTGACGGTCGTCACGCCTTCGGGACAGGCCGTCGCCATCGGCGACCTGGTCAACGTTAAGCGGCGTGAAGGACCTGTTTCGATCGAGCGGCAAGATCAGGAACGTATGGTGCGCGTCACTGCCGGTTACACCAAGCGCGATCTGGGCTCGATCATGCGCGACATTGACGAGCGGCTCAGCGGTATGACATTGCCATCAGGCTTTTCATTCTACTATGGCGGCGAGTACGAGGAGCAGCAACGATCATTCAATGAGTTGCTCTTCAGTCTGATTCTCGCCATCATCCTGGTCTACATGGTCATGGCCGCGCAATTTGAATCGCTTCGCGACCCGCTGATCATTCTCTTCTCGATACCGCTGGCAGCCATTGGCGTCCTGCTGGCGCTCTTTCTGACCGACACGACATTCAATATGCAAGCCTTCATTGGCACGATTTTGCTGGCCGGGATCGTGGTCAACAACGCCATTGTGCTGATCGATTACACCAACCTGCTGCGGCGGCGCGACAAGTTGCTGCTCCGGCACGCGGTAGAATTGGCCGGGCGCAGAAGGTTGCGCCCGATTTTGATGACAACCCTCACATCTGTTCTGGGGCTGTTACCGATGGCTCTTGGATTTGGCGAAGGCGCTGAGGTGCAAGCTCCCATGGCTCGCGTGGTAATCGGGGGACTGACGACATCAACGCTCATCACATTGCTCTTCATACCGACCATCTACACGATGATCGAAGAGCGCGGTCTGCGAGAGAAGGCGCCAGCGCGCGAAGGTGAGGCCGAGGCGGCGCCCGAGCCATTGCAGCCGATTGGTGCGGATTAAACAGTTTTCAGTTTTCAGTTGTAACTGCTCAGCCGGGGGTGCAGTACGGGGAGCGTCAGCGACCAGCACCTTGATAAAACGGCCAATTGTCGCAGTGCAGGTAGCTGACGCTCCCCGGACTGCACCCCCGGCTGAGCAGTTACAACTGAAAACTGAAAACGGTTTAATACGCACCAAACGGCTGCAA
>JAKEHZ010000270.1 GCA_022614735.1 Acidobacteriota bacterium
TACCGCGGAGGCGCCATTGGTCGAATCGTCGAGCCCATCGCTCGGGCAGGTGATCAACAAGAAAGCTGTCGAAGAGCTGCCCCTGAATGGTCGCAACTTCTTGCAGCTGGTTTTGCTCTCTGCCGGGTCCGCGCCGCTCGGCCCCCGCTCTGATACGGCAGGATTCAATCGGCCCAGCGTCAATATCTCGGGAGGAAGAGAGAGCTCAAACCAGTTCACGATAGACGGCGTCTTTAACAACGCTGTTCACTTTGGGGGCCTCAACCTGCAACTTTCGGTGGATGCGATTCAAGAGTTCAAAGTGCAGCGCAACACTTTCAACGCTGAATATGGGCAAGGAACGGCAAATGTCAATGTGGCTTCCAAAACGGGAACCAATCAATTTCACGGAACAGTTTTTGAATTTCTGCGCAACGATGTGCTGGATGCGCGGCAGTTTTTCGACGCGGAGGTGCCACCGTTCCGCCAAAACCAATTCGGCGCCTCTTTCGGTGGCCCAATTGTCAAAGACAAGACTTTCTTCTTTGGAAATTATGAAGGCTTCCGCCGGCGCAGAGCCAACACATTTCTGGCGACATTCCCGACTGCGAGGCAATTGTCGGGCGACTTCTCGGGCAGCGCTCCTGTGCGCGATCCGTTGACGGGTCAGCCTTTCCCGGGCAATATTATTCCGCAGGGCCGCATCTCTGCCTTGACCAGACGCATCATCCCTGTCCTTCCACAATTGACAGTCGGAGGGGCAAACAATTTCCGCACAGCCCCCTCATCGATCAATGATTTCGATCAGTTTACGGTGCGTGGCGACCATCGTTTCAGTTCAGGCGATTCTATATTTGTGCGTTACTCATTGATGGATATCACTCTCTTCAACCCGGGGATTACTCCCCTCTCAGGTTCCGGCGTCACTGACCTGGCGCATAATGCCGCCGTTCAATGGACGCACACTTTCTCTCCAGCCGTGCTCAATGAGTTTCGCCTGGGGTTCAACCGGAACCTGCAAAACCGTCTCCAGGAAGGCGCAGGCGGCGAAAACATCCTGCAATTCAAAAACGTAGTCAACGATCCGATCAACGCCGGTATTCCCATCGTCGCTCTTGCCGGATTTACCGCTTTCGGATCGCCCCCCACCAATCCTGAAATCGTGGGCGGGAACATCTATCAAATCGATGACACCTTGAGCTGGGTGCGCGGCAATCATGCTCTCAAGTTCGGCGCGGATTACCGACACGTTCATTTTCCCCATACACCGGGTCTCTTCACGCGCGGGCAATACGTCTTTCAAGGTTTTGTCACAGGCAATCCGGTTGCGGACTTTCTGCTTGGAAATCCCTTCGTCACGCTTGGCGCCGGCAAGATTGCGACTGCTTTCGCCACCATTCCGCACTTCAACTGGTTCATCCAGGATGATTGGAAAGTATCGCCGCGTCTAACGCTCAATCTCGGGCTGAGGTATGAAAGGATCGGTGCCGTCACGGACCGCTATCGCGGATATTTCAGCACCTTTGATGAAGAGACGAAGCAAGTCGTAACGGGTGCAGATATGAAGAAGTTGGGACTCGTGAATCCCGATAACAACGACTTCTCTCCGCGCATTGGCTTCGCCTGGCAGCCTTTCGAGAAGGCTCATACCATCATTCGAGGCGGTTATGGAGTTTATTACGATGTCAAACCGATAAATGAAAGACAGTTCGGATTGGGGATCGACCTGGCATGGCAACAGATTGTGGATATAGCGCCGGTACTCGGGCAGCCGCCAGCGGTGCAATGGGACAACCTCTTTCCCGCCAGCGCCGGCGGCGGCCTCGGCATTCTTTCTGACGATCCGCGCGCGCGCACGCCCTATGTCCAACAATACAGCCTCGGTATTCAAAGGGAGTTACCGGGAAATTTTCTGGTCGAAGCTGCTTATGTCGGATCAACAGGGCGCAAGCTGAACATCCGGGTTGACATCAATCAAGCGCGGCTGCCGGTTACACCGACCGAACCATTGGCCCCGAGGCGGCCATACCCAAATTTCGGCTCGATATGGACCGGCAAGAACATTGCCAACTCTAATTACAATGCCTTCCAGTTGCGAGTGGAGAAACGGTTTTCGCAGAACTTGTACTTGCTTGGAGTCTATACTTATTCGAAATCGCTCGACAACGGTTCTCTGAGTGTGGATGCCCCGCAAGACAGGCATAATATTCGCGCCGAGTATGGGCTCTCGGTCTTCGATCAGCGACAAAGATTTGTCCTCAGCTCGATCTACCGGTTGCCTGTTGGAAAAGGACAAAAGTACTTCGGATCGCTTGGAGGCTTTGCCAATGCGCTCAGCGGTGGCTGGCAATTCACGAGCATCGTAACTTTTGCCAATGGCAACCCTTTGACAATAGCGGCTGCCGGCAGTCTTACCAACACAGGTTGTCTCGGGTGTGTCCAGCGAGCCAATCTTGTCGGGCCGGATAACGGCAACTTGCCGTCTTCGGAGCGAAGAGTAGACCGCTGGTTTAATACGTCCGCTTTTGTCGTCGCGCCTCCCAACACTTTCGGCAATTCAGGTCGCAATATCGTGATCGGCCCAGGCGTAAACAATTTCGATCTATCGCTCATCAAAGACACAAAATTAACCGAAGACATAACACTCCAGTTTCGGACGGAGTTCTTCAATGCCTTTAACCACACGCAATTTTTCGATCCTGTGACAGATCCCACTAGTCCTGCTTTTGGACGCATCACGCTGGCCCGGCCGGCCAGAGAGATACAGTTCGCCGTGAAATTGATCTTTTAAATGAAGAGAGAAAACGGAACAAGCGGAAAAGATGCTAGATGCTGGATGCTAGATGCTAGGACGCTAACCTAGCATCTAGCATCCAGCATCTAGCATCTAGCATCTAGCATCTTTTCCGCTTGTTCCGTTTTCCCTCTTCAGAATTAATAAAAATGAAAATTAAGGACGTTAAGCCATTTGTGCTCGGCACGAGTTGGAGAAACATTATTTTCATCAAGGTCTATACCGATGAAGGCATCACCGGCATCGGAGAGGCTACTATTCAGAATCGGGAAGAAGGAGTCCTCGGCTTCCTTGATGGCGCCGTGCGCCGACACGTGATCGGGAGCGATCCTTTCAACATCGAAGACCTGTGGCTTCGGATGTACCGGAATGATTTCTGGCGGGGCGGCGTCATTGCCACGACGGTCATGAGCGCCGTTGAGATCGCCTGTTGGGATATTGTCGGCAAGACCGTCGGGCAACCAGTCTACAAACTACTGGGAGGGCGGTGTCGGGAGAAGATCAAGGCTTATGCAAACGGGTGGTACAAGGCCGAGCGCACTCCGGAACAATTTGCCGAGCTTGCAAAGACGGTCATAGCCAGAGGTTATCGTGCCCTGAAAGTTGATCCTTTTGGTGATGGCTCTTATGAATTGGAACGTGCGGAGAAGCTGCGTTCGATCGCATTGGTTGAAGCAATCCGTGATGCGGTCGGGCCTGATGTGGATATTTACATAGAAGGGCATGGCCGGTTCAGTCCGGCGACGGCGATCGATCTGGCGATCGATCTGGAGAAGTTCAAGCCGGGCTGGTTCGAAGAGCCAATCCCTCCTGAAGATATGCTCTCGCTCGCATATGTCAGGTCGAAGATCAATATTCCAGTCGCAACCGGGGAGCGTTATTTTACCCACTACGAGTTCAGCAAACTCTTCGAGATGCGCGCTGCAGATATCATCCAGCCTGATATTATCCACGCGGGGGGCTTGCTCGAACTTAAAAAGATCGCGGCAATGGCCGATGCCCATTTTACGGTGATGGCTCCCCATAACTCCAACGGTCCGGTTTGCACTGCTGCATCAGTCCACTTCGCAGCCTGTACTACAAACTTCAAAATCCAGGAATGTTTCGATGATTTCTCAGAGCCGTGGGTGAAGGAAGCTGTCCCCGGTGTGCCGGAGGTGAAGGATGGATATTTCGATCTACCTGATCGCCCAGGTCTCGGCATCGAGCTGAATGAAGACCTGATCAATGAGCATCCCTATCGTCCCGGATTCATGAACATTTGGGAGAAAGGATGGCAGAAGCGGGAATCACACAAAACATAAAGGGTGCTATGGCCGTTAAGAAAAACATTTTTCATTTTCCATATTATATTTTTCATTTGTCATTGAAAAACCGCGCTCTTTCAATGACAAATGAAAAATATAATATGGAAAATGAAAAATGTTTTTCTTAACGGCCATAGCACCTTTTTCTGCAAAGCATAATGACAAATCCAAATCCAATCGTCCTTAGATTACTCCATGCATCCATTGTTGTATTGGGCCTGGCAATACTGTCCGGACCGGTCGGACCTGTGAGGACCGCTGCCTCCGCCCAACTCTCGGGAGAGATAAACGTGCGGATCAACGAGCCGATTGGTGTCATTGATCCCAAGGTCTATGGCCATTTCACCGAGGAGACACTGAGCAGCTACGAGGGTGGTGTCTCGAGCGAGATGCTCTTCAACCGAAAATTTGAGATCCCCGAAGAGCGCGACATCGAACAGATAATTTTTAGCGGTGCCAGCGCAGGCTGGGAACCGATTGCTGTTGATACCAATATCTCGCTGGTCCAGGATACACAGGTTTACTTCAGCCCCAATCGCTCGCAGCGAATCACGCTCAGCGATCCAAGTGATGTTCCGGCCGGGATACAGCAGGATGGCTATCAATTCGTCATGCCTCATTTATCGAGAAAGCAGCGCATTAATCACCCATTCCGCTTCGAACCTGGTGAGCGTTATCTGGTTCGAGTCGCGTGCATGAGTAAAAACCTGAATGGGGCGGTCCATGTCGCAATGGGGGAATCATACGAGAAGGTTGTCGCAAAACTCTCATTCAATCTCTCGAAGGATGGAGGCTGGCGAATATACACCGGCGAACTGAAACCCCAGGCGCGGGTAGAGAAAGGCAAGTTCCTTATTTATATCGACTCGCCCGGTACTGTATGGATCGATTCTGTTTCTCTGGTGAGAGCAGACCTCAATGAAGACGGGTTTCGAAAAGATGCTCTCGAGTTGACCAAACGTATTACTCCGACATCGATTCGCTGGCCTGGCGGCTGGTTCGTCTCGGACTATCATTGGAACGATGGAATTGGACCCATCGACGAGCGACCGGCCCGCTTCAACCGCACCTGGAACGCTTATACCACCAACGATGTGGGAACAGACGAATTCATTGCGCTCTGTCGCAAGTTAGGCGCCGAACCCTACATCTCGGTCAATGTCGGAACAGGCACGCCGGAAGAGGCTGCCCAGTGGGTGGAATATTGCAACGGTAATCGCAATACAAAGATGGGGCGCCTGCGAGCGCAACATGGCCATCCTGAACCGTATAACGTTAAATATTGGAGCGTAGGCAATGAAGAATACCTGCCCACAATCGGAGGAACGAGCGGCAGACAGTACGGGCGCAACTTCAATGCTTTTGCCCGGGCCATGCGCGCCGTCGATCCGACGATCAAACTGATTGCTGTCGGCGCTTTTGATATACCAGCCGGTGTCCTCCTCCGGACTCATCCGGCATGGAAAATCGTTCGCTATATTCCTGATTGGAACAAAGGAGTGTTGAGTGAGGCGACTGGACAGATAGATTATTACTCGCTCCATTATTATGCGCCGGAAAACGTCAAAGGTCAGAGTCGACAGGACATCGACCAGGCCGCTATGGTGATCACCGAAGTGATGGCTGGAAAGCTCGATCGTGTGCAGAAACAGATGGAGCAATATGCTACCGGCGGCAGACGCTATGCCATCGCACTCGACGAGTGGAGCTTGAAGATCGAGAATGAACCAGCGGTTGCAGATGAGACCATTGCCGGTCGGGAGATCTCACAACTCGGCTTACACATCGGAGCACTGTCACAGCGGGAAGCGCTCGCGGAAGCAACCATCTTTAACCTGATCCATCGCCGCCCCGGTGATTTTGTCCTGGGGAGTCGTACCTTGCTTTACGCCTATCTGGTCGGACTGGTGGCGATCCGGCGGGATCGCGCATTTGCAACGCCGGTAATGCTGATGACAGAACTCTATTCGACCAGGAGCGCCTGCCAGGCGTTAAAGACTGAGGCAATTTCCGGCACGTTTAGTACAAAGGCAATGAACCCCAGTTTTCCGGAAGTGAAAGAGGCTAAATATCTGGACGTGTCGGCCCGGCTTCATCCGGATGGGAAATCGATAGATCTGTTCGTCGTCAACCGCCACCTCGAGCAGTCCATTGATTGCACAGTGCGCTTTATCGGAGGAACGGTTGAACCCGCTTCACAGGCCGCACTCCTCGACGCGCCATTATTGGCACGAAACACCTTTGATGAGCCAGACCGTGTTCGAATTGAGCGTGCGCAGTTGCAGGCTGAACCGAGTTCAGTGAAATATCGATTCCCTGCGCATTCTCTTGTTAAGTTGACGTTTCGTCTCAGGTAATCATGGAGAGCGATTAGTGGAAGGAAAAAGAGAAAACGGAACAAACGGAAATAACGGAACAAACGGAAATTCTTTATGATTTTTCCGTTTGTTCCGTTATTTCCGTTTGTTCCGTTTTCCCTCTTTAGATTCGTTAAGGATTCACAATGAAGAGAAGGGAATTCCTATGCGCTTCGGCGCTCGCGTTCGCAGGTGCGCGATCTGCGGTCAATGGGATGATTGGATATCAGCAACCTCAAACCGGAAAGATCTGGATTGATGTTGAAGATGTTGAGGGAGAGATCAGTAGAAATATTTACGGGCACATGATCGAGCACGTTGGACGGGCCGTTTATGATGGGACATGGGTCGGCGATGATTCGAAGATCCCTAACGATGGTGGAATACGGAAGGAGGCTATTGAGATATTTCGCCGCTTGAGGGCGCCGGTGGTCCGCTGGCCCGGAGGCTGTTTTGCCGATGCCTATCACTGGCAGGAGGGCATCGGGCCGAGGGCGAAACGGCCGAAGCGGCGAAACCTGTGGTGGGGACAGGATGAGCCAAACTCGTTCGGCACTGATGAATTCATGAGGTTCTGCCGGCAGGTCGAAGCAGAGCCTTATCTTTCTATCAATGTGGGAACGGGCAGTGTCCAGGAGGCGCTCAACTGGCTCGAATACTGTAATTCAGACAAGGATTCAGATTACACGCGAATGCGGGCGGCCAACGGCCATCCTGCGCCTTACGCCGTCAGGTACTGGGGAGTCGGTAATGAGAACTGGGGATGCGGAGGACTTTTCACGCCTGATGACTATGCTCGCGAATATTTGAGATATGCTCTCTATCTCAAACACTGGTTGTGGCCGTCAAAGGGCATCTCCGCCGCACCTATTGAATTAATTGCAGCCGGTCATACGGCCGAGAAATGGAATCAAATCTTTTTGGAGACCGCGCGGAACTCCTTATATCTGATAGACCACCTGTCAATACATCATTATTACCGTGATCCATCCCAGCCGTTAGAAACGCCGCCCGGTGGGATCCCGGTGTCCGGAGATGCTCAGTTCAGCGATCAAGAGTATTATTCGATGGTTAACCGGACAGCGGAAATGGAGCGGCATATTCAGAACGCGACGGATTTGATCGGTTATTACTCGGCCGGCAGGAAAAAGATCGGATTAATAGTTGATGAATGGGGAACGTGGCACCCACAAGCGACCTTCGAGACAGGGTTCTACCAGCAGAATACCCTGCGCGATGCCATCATCGCCGGGTCCACCTTAAACCTCTTCAATCGCCGATGCCGCAACATCGTCATGGCCAACCTCGCCCAGGCTTTTAATGTGCTTCAGGCAGTGGGACTGACGAGAGGCGCAGCAATGGTCTCCACTCCCACCTATTTTGTGATGGAGATGTATCGCCTTCATCAGGGATCTCGCCTTGTGCGATCGCGGACCAGCACACCAAATTATGAAATTGAAAGCGGAGCGCGGAAAACATCGCGTGAGGCTGTCAATATATCGTGTTCGATCAGTCAGAACCGTCTGCTTCTGACGGCAGTCAATGAAAGCCTGAGGCAAGACCTGGAATTTTCAATTGAGGTGCGTGGCGCGCGTCCGAGAAATGCGATGGGACGGCGACTCTGGTCGCAGGATGTGAGGGACCACAATACATTTGAGAACCCCGCGCGAATCAAGCCATCATCATTCACGCCATGGCTTAAGGCCGGCGAATTTCGTCTCGAGCTTCCGGCGCATTCGGTGAATGCCGTTGAGATCGAATTGGGATGAAGAAGGTGATGATTGGATTTACTTCTCTTCTCGCAGGCGATAGAATTTACACCGGCATCAAACGATCTATTGATCACTCCGTATTTTTCATCTGACCCCTACGTCACTCAGCCCCAAAACAATGAATGAGAAGGGGAACTGAAATGCAATCAGTTGGTCAACCTCACTCCTTTCCATATGATGTTTTTATCAGCTACTCACGCAGCAACAGAGCATTTGCCAGGGCTCTGGAAAGGGCCTTAAGGAATTACAGGCCGCCAAAGGATTTGGGCGAACCCTATCGCTACCTAAAAGTTTGTCGGGATGACTCGGATTTCATTGGCAATGATTATGACCAGGTTGTAGAGGAGCATCTGAAGAATTCTCACAAACTGATTGTTCTTTGTTCACCCGAGGCACGAGAGAGCCAATTCGTAAATGGTGAAATAAGAATCTTTGCTAGGCAAATTGATAGAATAGGCGCCAGAACCCGAATCATTCCCATTCTTGTAGCAGGCATCCCAAATAACGAAGCCGAACCTGGTCAAGAAGATGAAATGGCTTTCCCCATTGCATTATGTGAAGTGATAGAGAAGCCACTGGCTGTCAACTTCATCGGATTTGATCCAGGAAAAGACCGGGTCAACAAGGGTATCTTCCGTGAATCGTGGTACAAAACAGTCGCAAAAATTTACGGCATTCCCCCACTCGTGGTGGAGCAGCAGGAGAAAAGGAGAGAAGCGGACGTCTATCGAATCAGAATGGGAATTTTAAGCGGCGTGATGGTCATGCTTTCATTACTGTTGATTTTGTCTCTCTTCTCTCGATTTGAAGCCAGGTATCAACGGGATCTTGCTATAAAAGCTCAAAAATCGGAATCTGAAGCTAAAGAATCCGAGAAAAGTCAGCGTTTGTTGGCTGTTAACAAGGTTAGTGAGGCCAGAGAGCAGCGTAATCAAGCCATAGCGGCGCAAAATCTTGCTGAAAAACGCAGTCAAGAAGCACTCAGGCAGAGAGACCTTGCTAACCTGGGACTTAATAGACTTTATGTATTAAACACAAAGCAAGCAGGTATCGAGTTCGAGAAGGGGGACCTGCGCAGGGGAAGCCAGCTGCTAAACAATTTCCTCCCGACATTTGAAAAGAGAGAGCCTGACATCCGTAGTTTCTACTGGTATTACCTATGGCGCCTCAATCACAATGAAACCGCAACATTCAGAGTCAATGATGGCTATGTAAGCTCAGTGGTATTTTCACCGAACGGGAAGATTCTTGCTGTTAGTGGCGGGGAACCTGATGAGCCAGAAGAGGTGAGATTGTATGATATCAAAAGTGGGAGAGTAATCGTAACCCTGAAAGGACAGGGCCTCTGGACGTCATCGATTGCATTCTCACCTGATGGGAAGAGGCTGGCAACCGCGAGTTTTGGTCAGGATAAGCTGGGAAGAGTGAGGGTATGGGATGCTAATAATGGCAAGGAAATGCTCACGCTGACGGATAATACGAGTTATGTATGGGCAGTAGCATTTTCGCCCGATGGAAAGATTCTTGCGAGTGGTGAGGGAGAAAATGCAGGTGGAGGACAGATTAAATTATGGAATATGGGAAGCGGAAAGGAGATTGCTACCTTAAAGACTCAGACAGCGACTGTAAGTTCAGTTGAATTTTCGCCTGACGGTAAGATTCTCGCTAGTGGTAACAGTAACGGGTCTGTGAAATTGTGGGATACTTCAATGTTTAGTGAGTTAGGAATTTTGAAAGGACATACTGGGGTCGTGAGTAAGATTTCTTTTTCGCCGGATAGTAAGGTACTCGCAACTCTGGGAAGTGACGGATTATTACATTTGTGGGATTTGAGTGGCGGTAAGGTGATGATGACAATTAAGCAACAGTCCGCAGATTTGAACTGTATCGCGTTTTCCCCGGACGGAAATGCGTTAGCAAGTGGAGATGTTACAGGTAGAATAAAGTTATTGGATGTGAAAAATGGCAATGACCTGGCGACACTAAAAGGACACTCGAATTCCGTGATTTCTTTGGCCTATTCAGCAAGTGGGAATACCTTGGCAAGTGGAAGTTTTGACGGTACGGTGAAGTTATGGGATATGAAGAGCGATAACGAGCTGCTGGCGCTTGAAAATCAAGCAGGTGCAGTATGGTCTGTAGCATTTTCGCCAAACGGCAAGATAATGGGGAGTAGTAGTGGAGACCCCTCAAGTGGTATTCCTGCAGTGATAAATTTATGGGATATGCGGAACGGGAAGGAAATAGGAAAGCTGAAAGGTATCGAAGGAATCATAAGTTCGGTAGCATTTTCGCCTGACGGCGGGACACTGGCAAGCGGTAGCATGGATATAACTAAATCCGGGGTGGTAAAGTTGTGGGATATCAGGAGAATTAGGGAATTAGCTACATTCAAGAGTGATATAGCAGGAACGGCCACAGTCACATTTGCTCCTCATGGACAAATTCTGGCGGTAGGTTGGACCGGGGCCACCGGTAAGGTTGGAGAAGTTATGTTATGGGATATGAGGAGCAGGAAGGAAGTAGCTACGCTAAAGGGTTATAAAGGAAACGTATTGGCTGTTGCGTTTTCGCCTGACGGGAAAATGTTAGCCAGCGGAGAGGGGAGGTTGGGTAAGGCAGGTGTGGTCAGGTTATGGGAAGTGAAGACAGGAACGAATCTGGTCACACTGGAAGGGCACAGGGATCATATAGATGCTATAGCATTCTCGCCTGATGGGAAGCTGCTGGCGAGTGGAAGCAGGGACCGTACCATAAAATTATGGGATGTGGAGAGCAAAAAACAATTGGCAACCCTGAAAGGTCATATGGGAAAGGTTACTTCGCTCTCGTATTCATCGGATGGGAAAACATTAGCAAGCGGAAGTTCTGATTCGAGCGTCAGGCTGTGGGATATGAGAAGTAAGCAAGAGTTGGCGACGCTAAAGGGGCACAGTGGGGATGTTGGCTCAGTCGCATTTTCACCCGACGGCAAGGTGTTGGTAAGCGGAGATCAGCACGGTAAATTGAAGCTATGGCGTGCAGCTACGAAGCGGAAAGTTGCGGCGCAGTGCGGATGCCTCAAGAAATAAACCATTTTTTTGCCTGATGTCGGGACACTTTTACAAAGTCAGCCTCCTTTACAGGAATGAAATTGGAATACAAAAAAGGCAAAAAGGGCAAAAAGGACAAAAATTCTTGGCCCTTTGGTATATTTCAGAGGACGCTAAAAGTAGTTAACAGTTTGTGACTCACCGCAGAGGCGCAGAGAGCGCTGAGGAGGCGCGGAGAAAAGAAAGAAATTGAGAAAAGAGTGCGGCGAAACTTGGCGGCCTTTTGCCTTTTTTGCCCTTTTTGCCTTTTTTGTATTCCAACTTGTCTTACGATCTGAAACCCAACTTTGAAAATGTGTCCCGACATCAGCGTTTTTGCTTATTTTTCGATGGCGTAATCAAACCGTCTGGTTATTGGTCGAGGGAGACTGGGGTGGGCTTTTCATTTGCTTGAGTAGCGACCGGAATTCCTCTTCCTGGCGTAGCGGGGCGAACTCCGGCGCCTGTTCGAGCCGCGTGGCGTCATTGAAGCCCTTCTCAACGGCGCGTTTGAGCGATTCCAGCGCCCGTTTCTTCTCTCCGCTTTGCGCCTGCGCCGCGGCCAGGCGATACCAGACCTGCGGATTGTTCGGCCTGATTTCGGCAGCGATTGTCAGATATCCAGCAGCCAGTCCATAATTCTTCTTGAATATTTCACCCGCGGCCGCTTCTGAGACTGTGACGGAGAACTGCCCCAGCAGACGTCGCGCGACGACACGTTCCGTGGTCGGCATTGGCTCTTCAGCTTTCTTTCGCAACGGAGCGATCAACCTTCTTGCATCGGCGATGTACTGTATTTGCGTGTCAGCGGAATTCAATGATTGCAGCACTGCGAAGATCTCACGGGCGCGGGTCTCCTGCTGCCGATCCGCGACCTTCAATTGTGTGATTGCCGACTGGACATCCTTCGAGTTCTGCAACCGCAGCGCATGCCCTGAAACCTCATCCACCGCGCGCAGGCCGTTGAAGCTCTCGGCGAGCAAGCGGTAACGAATGAAGGCGTCGTAGGGGCGTGCCGATTCTTCAAACTGGCGCGCGCGGTTCACGCCCTGGGTGTAAAGTTCAGTGATCAGCCGGGCGTCTCTGGCGCGCCGGTCTGATTTTAAGGCCTGCGTCTCCATCCACTCTATTGCTTCGAAGAGCACGGCTTTGGGCGGCCAGCCATGCTCGCCTTCGAAGGTGAGGAGTTGATGTGTGATCCCGGCCTTCTCCAACCCCTCTTCAAGCCGGCGCAGTTCGATCAGGTTGAAGTCTTCGACCCCGGCGATGCCGAGAAATGCGAATCGCATCTCCTTCTGTGGAGTTTTGACAGAAGGGAAACCGGCAGCACAGGCAATGACTCCAGCAATCTGGTCTTTCATTGCGATGGCAACGGAGACGGCGACGCGTGCGCCTCCGGACATACCGGTGGTGTATATCCGACGGTCGTCAATTGCCAGCCGCTCGTGAGTATCACGCCAGAGCGCCTGCACAATCTCACTCAGGGGAACACCCGGGCCGTTGCGCGAATTGTGCGACCCGACGACGATCCAGCCGTATTTCTCCGCCGCTTCACGGAAGGATTCGACGGGCTGCTTGCCGCGACCGCCCGGATCGAAGCCATAGAGGATCGGCCAGCGCTTTTCCGGCGAATAACGTGGCGGCAGGTAGAGCACATAACTTTGTGAAGGGTCGGCAAGACAGGCGACTTTTTCGATGATCTGTCCGGTTGGAAATTCTCCGGCCTGACCCATTGCGACAGATGATCGCCCTGGGGCGAAGGCCGCGGCGTTCAGCAGCAGAATTAGGATGAGCATCCGGTCAATCTTCATCGAACACTCCTTGTAGGTAACATTTGAGCCTCGAGGCTATCAGGATAAGGCAAAGAGACAATACGAAACAAACGAAAGTTCGGCATCATTTGACGTTTAGTGTTGAACCTGTTATCTAGTTTCGGCTTTCTGTAAAACTTACCAAAAAAACCAATAATAAATCTACCTCTATCAGAGTATCTCAAAACTATATGATTCGAGTTCAGAACCTAGTTAAAACCTTCGGTGAGTTCACCGCAGTCAACGACATCTCCTTCGAAGTCCGAGAGGGAGAGATCTTCGCATTCCTGGGCCCGAACGGAGCCGGAAAGACCACTACTATTAAGATGCTCACCACGCTCTTGAAACCGGCCAGCGGGGAGATCGAGTTGGATGGTCTTAACCCGGTAGTACAATCGAATGAGGCGCGCAAGCGATTCGGGATTGTATTTCAAGATCCAAGTCTTGATGGCGAGCTGACCGCATACGAGAACATGGAATTGCACGGAGTGCTCTATCATGTGCCGCGCAAGATCCGCAACGAGCGAATTGAGCGTCTACTCAAGTTGTTCGAGCTCTGGGATCGGCGTAACACCCGCGTCAAAGAGTTTTCAGGCGGCATGAAGAGGCGGCTGGAGATCGCGCGAGGCTTGCTGCATACGCCCAAAATCCTCTTCCTGGATGAGCCCACGCTCGGGCTTGATCCCCAGAGCCGCAATCAGCTTTGGACGCATGTCAAACACCTGAACGAGACCGAGAGAGTGACGGTCTTCCTGACCACGCACTACATGGACGAGGCCGACCGGGTCGCTCATCGCATTGCAATAATCGATCACGGTAAGATCGTAGCCCAAGGCTCACCGGCGGAACTGAAGGAACAGACATCTACTGAGTCGCTCGAAGAAGCCTTCCTGGCGCTGACCGGGTCGACGATTCGCGATGAGAAAGCAGGCTCGATAGATCAGATGCGCCAAATGGCAAAAATGTGGAGGAGATGAGGCAATGGGTGCAGTCTATATACTTTGGCTTCGCGAACTCAAGCGGTACGTCCGGTCGCGCGTGCAGATTCTGGCTTCTTTAGGACAGCCATTACTATACCTTCTCGTGCTCGGTTTCGGCCTCGGCCCGGTTTTCCAGCAATCCGGAAACGGCAGCTATCTACAGTTCATAGCTCCCGGGGTCATTGGTATGACAGTTCTCTTCACCTCCATTTTTTCCGGAATCGGATTGCTCTGGGACCGGCAATTCGGGTTTTTAAAAGAGACTCTCGTTGCCCCGGTTCCGCGCACTACCATAATGATTGGCCGGACGCTGGGCGGTGCGACCGTGGCGATGTTGCAGGGCACACTGGTCCTCGCCGTCTGCCTGATCGCCGGCTTTCGCCCTGTTAGCCTGGCGTCAATACCGCTCGCCTTCCTGTTTATGGCCCTCACCGCAGTTGTGTTTGCCGGACTGGGCACGGCCATCGGCTCGGCGCTCCAGGACATGCAAGGATTTCAGCTGGTCATGAACTTCCTGGTCATGCCCATCTTTTTTCTCTCGGGAGCCTTGTTTCCTTTAACCAATCTCCCGAAGGTCCTTGGCGCCGTAACCAAACTTGATCCCCTCTCTTATGGTGTCGACGGCTTACGCAGCGCTCTCCTAGGGGTTTCGCACTACGGTGTGGCGGTGGATATATTGGTCCTCTGTGTGACCGCCACAATTTTTATGGCCCTTGGGGGCTACATGTTCTCAAAGATACAGCTCTGAATAGGTGTGGTTGAGACAACATAAAATGAAATCAAGCATCGCGGCCCAATCACCTATCTCAATCTACGGAATAACAAAACGCTACGGGAGTCTAACGGCGGTAAGCAATCTTCACCTTGAAGTCAATGAAGGAGAGATACTCGGGTTTCTTGGGCTGAACGGCGCAGGCAAGACCACGTCCATCCGAATTCTGCTCGACCTGCTCCGCCCGACCGGCGGGAGGGCTTTAATTTTTGGTCATGATTGCCAGGCGGAAGGGCTTCAAGCGCGATCGCTCACCGGATACCTGCCGGGCGAGATGGGAATCTATTCTGATTTGACAGGTCGCGAAGTACTCGATTTTCTTGCGGGACTCAATCGGCAGACGGTCAATAAACAATACCGGCAAGAGCTTCAAGAGCGATTGGAGCTACCCGACCGCGATCTGCGGCGAAAGTGGCGCGAATACAGCACCGGCATGAAGCGTAAGCTCGGACTCATTCAGGCATTTCAGGCGGATCCTCCTCTGCTGATTCTCGACGAGCCTACCGAAGGACTTGATCCGCTGATGCAGGAATCTTTTTATGGAATACTAGCTGATGTGCAGCGGCGAGGCCGAACGGTCTTTATGTCCTCTCACGTGCTCTCGGAGGTCGAGCGCGTCTGTGATCGAATAGCGCTGCTGCGTAAGGGCGAGCTGGTGTTGCTCTCGACGGTCGAAGATATCCGTAAGCTGGCAGCGCGCCGCGTGCGGGTATTTTTCACAGAAGACGTGAGCCTCAAGCCGGTATTAACGCCGGGTCATGAGGTCGTTGAAATCACGCCGCGGGTCTGGAGCCTGCGAGTTGAAGGCTTGCTTGGGCCGTTGATGAATATGCTCGCGGCGCTCCCGGTAAAAGATCTGGAGATCGAAGAACCGCGGCTCGAAGACGTGCTGATCAAATATTATCGAGAAGGTCCGCAATGAAAGGTTCTCTGATTCTACTGTTCCATTCGCTAAAGCGAGTGCGGGCTCTCGTCATCTCGATGGGATTGTTGCTTGGCGTCTTTCAGGTGTTTCTGATAATAGTCGCCAGGTCAGTTCAGAGGTCCGGCACATTCGAGCAGATGAGCGCGCTGATACCGCCATTCATGCGCGAAATGTTGGGATCTTCGCTGATAAGCCTCATGTCATTCAATGGAATTGTTTGTCTGGGTTACTTTCATCTGGCTGTCATGGGTTCGCTGATCTCGCTCTCAATAGGCTTAGCTACTATTCCGACATCCGAGATTGAGACGGGGTTCATGGATTTGATTCTCTCGCGCCCGCTGGCGCGCCACTGGGTCATCACGCGTTCGATCATTGTGTTGACAATCTGTACGGTCGCGCTCCTTGCCATGATGATGACAGGGACGTGGGCCGGTCTCAATGCGCTCGCTCCGAAAGATATCGCGTGGCCTGCGCCGTATTTGATCCTGTCGCTGGCTATAAATCTCGGCCTGTTGATGATGTGCTGGGGCGGAATAGCAATGGCTATCGGCTCTGTATCTCGGCGTCGCAGCGTCGCGGGCGCGCTAACGGGATTGCTGGCGCTGTCGATGTTTCTTTTGGATTACGTGGCCGGCGCCTGGCAACCTGCTGAATCGGTCGCCTGGTTGTCGCCGTTTCGATATTACAATCCACTGGAATTGTTGATGGATAATACTCTCCAAACCAGCAAACTCCTGGTGCTCGCTGCCGTTGCTGTCGCGGGCTTCGGGCTGGCGTACATATTTTTCTCACGGAGGGATATATCCCATTGATCAGTGTTACAGCATTCAAGAAAATGAGCTTCCCTCCGGAGCGCCAAAGGCGCGAAATATAATAGCCGGAGACCTGGAAATGGTTCTCTGCCAAGAGGGTGAGAAGCCCTTCGGGAAAGGCCTAGTCAGCCATCCCGTA
>JAKEHZ010000271.1 GCA_022614735.1 Acidobacteriota bacterium
ATGTCCAGATGGCCGTTGGTCAACGGATCGAATGATCCGGGGTAGATTGCGCGTCGTACCATAGGACTTTCCTTTCTACGAAGAAGGGGGATGGTAGCATAGAGCGATCGTCCCCAACCACCAGTCGGCTCTTATTCGATACTGAAAAACGTCAGACATGCCTCGCCTTGAACTATCTCTCGGTAAGGACGCAGCTGATCAAAATTCGGTGTGAGCGGCAATTGGCGGCGATGTTCGACGATGACAATGCCATCTTCGGCAAGCAAGTTGTGTTTAGCGATCTGCCACAAGACGGGCGAGTAGATATCCGAATCATATGGCGGATCGAAATAAAAGATATCAAATTTCATCTCTCGAGATGCGAAGTATTTGAGTGCTGTAAGCGCGTCGCGATTGATCACGCGCGTGCCCTCTTTGATCTCACAGTGTCGAAGGTTTTCGCTGATAATAGCTGCGGCTTTTCGAGACGACTCGATAAAAATCACGTTAGCTGCGCCGCGCGAGAGGGCCTCTATGCCGACAGCTCCCGAGCCAGCGCAGACATCCACGAAACTTACCCCTTCGATTCGCGGCGCAAGCACGTTGAAGAGCGTCTCGCGTAACCGGTCCGAGGTCGGTCGCACGTGCGTACCCTCGATCGCCTTCAATCTGCGGCCTTTGTAAGCCCCGGCAATTACTCGCATCTCAAATCTCCTGGGGAAAACGGAACAAACGGAACAAACGGAAATAACGGCAAGTTTCATACGAAGCCGAAACTAGCTAACAGTTTCAACACAAAGGGTCAAAGGGTCAAAGGGTCAAAGGGAGATATATGCTTGATTTTTTCTTCTTTGACCCTTTGACCCTTTGTGTTGAAACTGTTAGCCGGAATCTGTATATCCGTTTGGGTGCGCCAGATACCATCGCCACGCCGATTCGATGATCCGGTCGAGCTCGCTATGGCGCGGATTCCAACCCAGGTCACGCATAATCTTGTCGGGGCTCGCGATTAAGACGGGCGGATCACCGGCGCGGCGCGGCGCGGCTTCAGTCGAGATCCATCTACCGGTAACCTGTCGCGCCATCTCGACAACCTCTGCAACCGAATAGCCGTTTCCATATCCCAGGTTATAAATCTCACTGCCTTTCTCCATCGCGCGCAGGGAGAGCACGTGAGCGTCTGCAAGATCTATCACGTGGATATAATCGCGAACGCAGGTCCCATCAGGTGTGTTGTAATCTTCGCCGAAAATATCGACGTGGCTCACTTTGCCGGCCGCAGCGCGTAGCACATTGGGGATCAAATGCGTCTCGGGATCGTGATCTTCGCCGAATCGCTCGCTTGCTCCCGCAGCGTTGAAATAGCGCAGGCTGACATAACGCAGTTGATAAGCCTCGTCGTACCAGCGCAACATGCGCTCAAAAGCAAGCTTCGACTCGCCGTATGGGTTGGCCGGCATTAGTGGCGTGTCTTCGCTGATCGGCATCGTCTCCGGCTCACCATATACCGCCGCCGTGGAGGAGAAGACAATTCGTTTGATGCCTGCTGCGAGCATCGCATCGAGAAGGGTAATGCCTGCAGAGATGTTATTCGTGAAATAGATATGCGGGTTTTGGACCGATTCTCCCACCAGGCTTGACGCAGCCATATGAATCACAGCCTCGACCCTGCACTGATCGAAAGTCCGGAGAAGTTTGTCGCGCTCCCTCAGGTCGCCATCGATGAAGACTGTTTCCGGCGCAATGGCCCCACGATGGCCTTTGCTCAGATTGTCGTAGACAACAGCCTGATGACCGTGCGCGACCAGTTGTTCAACAACTATGCTGCCGATGTAACCGGCTCCACCTGTGACAAGTACCTTCATAAGTACTAGAGCAAAAATACTGAGGTGTAATCTTTTTCATTTTCCATTTGTCATTTGATATTTGTCATTTGTCATTGATCGAGTAGTGTACTTTGCAATGACAAATGACAAATATCAAATGACAAATGGAAAATGAAAAGACCGAGAAATTTATTCCGGCCTGCTTACCATAGGGAATCGTTCTATTTCGGGCAGGGAATCGAGCCAGGGCCATTAGGATTGCGGCACTGCTGGCCGGGGAACATGCCGTAGCACTTACCGTTAATCTCAACTTGACCTTTGGCGCAATTAACGGCTGGGTTATTGGTTGGTGGGGCTGCAGCTATTGCAATAGACATCGGGCTGGCAAATCCGCCTGCCATTACCGGCACACCCGGGAAAAAGAGCGTGTGGTCATAGTACTCGATGCCGAAATAGTTCCGGAACATCCGATCGCTCTTGCGGCTGACAACGCCGATAATCGGAGCTTTATTATCTAATTGGTTGGTGCTGGAACCGGTGCCCTGAGCTGTGACTGGGCTAACGTTGCCATCCAGTTTTGTGTCGGCCTCTTGTCCGGGAAGCCTGGTGGCCCCAAGTTGAGCGAATGCCACGAGGTTGGCCGGCGGCTGGATGAGGCCGGCATTCCCCTTTTGCTGTGTCGTAACAATAGCATCAAGCAATTCCCTGGGAAGTGCGTCGCCTGGATGCACAAGCCGCCAATTGGTTGTATCGGGATCACAAGGTGTCATCGGATCGCATAACGCCGAGGGACGCAGCAGTCGCACTTTCTTGATGCCTACCTGGATGCCCTCGACGAGTTCCTTAAGCTCCGTCGGATATTGGCCGTTGCGCGCCAGAGTGTATTTCCTCAGCGCATCAGCGACCTGTTGTCCACGCCAGAGCATCTCCTCTTCCCGCTCACGCTGATTCTCGAGTTTGATCGAAGGCGCGGCGGCTGTAGTCAGAATCAGAGCGAATAGCATGACGCCCATCAGACCTACGAGGGCATAGCCGCGCTCACTGCGTCTATCCTTGTGAGAGGCCTTGTGAGAGGCCTTGTGAGAGGCCTTGTGGGGGGCAGCGCTTTTTCCCATCTGTTGATTGATCCGAATATTCTTCATACAGCTACCTCTTAACTTCGAGCTGAGTCTCAGCCGGTTTCACCTGTGAAATTGAGTGTGTGCGTAACCTTATTACTGGTATCTTCAAGGATGATCCTTTGCGGCGAGATGCTGATCACTTTCCAGCGTCCAAACTGTTCATCCTTGGTTACGTTTCTGACCTCATCGTCAGTTTGCGATTTGAGCACGGCAATTGCGCCACTCTTCTTTTGGATGAAGCCAATGAAGCGATATGGAGGAGGGGGCGGCTCGGCGATATTGAGCGACATCTGATTGGAGTAGAGCTTGGCATCGCCGACACTGCGAACCATGACGCCCAGATTTCCGGCGGCCCCGATCGCGTCGCCAGGCACTTTAGCTCTAACTTCCTTTGCGCTGATAAAGGTTGTCGGGTACTCGCGCCCATCAAGATAAACTTTTCCGTCCGATGGAATCTTTTCACCGAAGACCGCCAGATTGAATTCGCCAGTCCGCGCAAGCCTGTATGACGGATTCATCGAAAAGAGAGTGATCGGTGGTGGTGGCGTCGGCGCCGGGGTCGGCGCCGGCTTCGGTGTTGGCGGCGGCGGCGGCGGCGGATAAATGAAAATGTTACGCCCTGCTCCATCTCCCGACGCGGCTTTATTCGTCATCGAGGCCAGATCTAGGGGTTTTGAATAGATTGGCTCCACTTTTCCGCTCTGACGAGGTGTGGGAGAGGGTACCGCGCTGGGATTATTCCTGGCGACAACAGCTCTGGTTACAGCCGGTTCACCGCTACCCGAGAAGAATTGATAATAGATCACACCGGCAAACACGGCGAGCAGTAGGCCAAGCGCTATTCTCTTTCGCTTCTCCTTCGAATTTTCCGTTGTCGAATTTTCCTGACTCATAATCAACTTCAGTTATCGACTCTTGTTTGATGGCTTTTGGAAATAAGTATCCAACTCGATCTTTAAAGAAACAGGGATAGCCTCGGGACCGCTTAGTTGAACCTGTTGTGTCTTTCCGCTGCCAGTCGCGGGTCGACGGACTTTATCCGCTTCTCCCTGAAACTGGAGCGAATTGATGATCAGGAACTGTCTGCTCTGTTCGAGGTCGGCGATAAAGCGTCGCAAATTCCGATAATCACCGATCACGTTCGTATCGATTCCGAGCACCGGGTAGATATCCACCTTCTCTTTGGTTAAAGCCTGAGGAAGAGGATTGCCGTTCTCGTCGGTCGTCGCCGCAGGTTCAATCACGCGATAGCTGGAGCCACCAACAATAATCTGGTGCGTCTTGCCGAGAGAATCGATCTCGTTAATGAGCTGCGTCATCCCGCGCTCATCGGGTTTCAGGTACTTTTCAAATCTGCTCAGGCTATCGAGGATTTTCTCTGCATTGGCTGCCTGTTCGGCTCGTTTCTTCTCTTCGCTGGTCTTGTTATCCAGCTTCAGTTGCAGTTCGCGTTCTTGTTCCTTCAAGGAAGCGACCTGAGAACTGAGCGGTTGAACTTTCGTGAGGTAGAAAAATACGACAATTACTGCAAAGACGAGAGCAGCTGCGAGGAAAACTATTTCGAAGACGCTCAGACGCGCGTTGCGATAGAGATTACGCAATCCGCCCGTGATTTCAGTGGTCTTGAGATTCTTCCGCAAATTCATTGGTTCCTCTCAGCAACCTGGTTACTCAAGCTCTTTTTTATCTCGGATTGTGGTGGAAAGTAGTCGACCTTCAACGAGAACTCTACCTCCTCCGTTCCCTCGATTGGTTTCTGTTGGAGAGGGAAGACCTTAAAGCGGCCCGACTCGTGGAATTTATTAATCATCGTCGTCACCTCCTGTCCCTTTTTGCCAATGACATCGAGCGTTAAGGTCGTGGCTATTTCGTTACCGCCGAGAGTCCCATCCCGTTCGTCGGGTTGAATTTGCGAGACAGCAACGCGCCGAACGCGTACTGTCGGCGGAAGGTTGCGCTCGATATCGTTGAGAAGTCGAGACCAGGAGAAAGCGCGGCGGGCGATCAATTGGCTGGCTGCCAGAAGTTCCCGGTTCTGATCCGATGAAAGAGTTACATTGCTCTTAGCCGATTTCTCGAATTTTTTAAGCTGCGCATCCAGTCCCTTGACCGCAGATGTGCGGCTGGTAATCTCCGTTTCCAGTCCGGCCATGCTCTTGATTGCTCGCAGACCCAGGTACGATGGGATGGCAAAGAGAAGCAGGACCGCCAGCCAGAAGAGACGACGATTGCGGAATGGTTCGCTTGCCAGATTAACTAATGGTTTCATAATTTCCGCTTATGATTGCCATAACTTATGATAGTTCGCAATTGGAACTGAGGATCGGAGCGTCGAGCAAAATCAGACTATAGCATAAAGATCTGGTCGGCCAACAGCGGGTACGTGATCGACTGACGAATGGATTTTGAGATAAAAAGCAAAAAAATCGAGGTGACCATCCCCCGCTCAGGGTGGGTGATCACCTCACACAAACTACACACAGCGGCTAACACGCTCTTATTAGTAAAAGGTTCCCGGAATTTTCCAGAAGATTTAATTTTTTATCCCTCTCTCCTGACCCTGATCGGCCTGGTTTTTGGCTTGAACAATTTTGAACAAAGTGGTCCAGCATGCTCGCAAATGTCAATATTACTTGATATTTACCCTGTTGATCGGCATACTAACTGCCTCTTTCCAACAAAGATCACCCCGAAGAACAGAGCCGAAAAAAATTTGGCCGAATAAAATCCAGAGGAAGCGTTTGCCAGAGGAAACAGTTGAATGATCCCATCCCCGACCAAAATCACGCGCGGTATTTCAGACGCGCGCTGGCAATTGAGCAATTGTGACGAGGCGGTCCTGCAACAGCTTCGGACAGAGACTAACGAAGATCGGGTGTTATTGCGCTGTCTGCTCAATCGCGGATTGTCAAACGCAGAGGAGATCAAAAAGTTCCTCGAGCCGCAGTTCACCCGTCACCTGCATTCACCGTTGCTCCTGCGCGATATGGCACAGGCTGTCGCGAGATTGCGACGGGCATTACGCGATAGTGAACGGATTCTGATCGTCACTGATTTCGACGTTGACGGGACGACTTCGAGCGTGATCATTTCTCAAACTCTGAAGCTGCTGGGTGGCTCCGAACTGATCTCCTGCTATATCCCCGACCGTTTCACTGAAGGTTATGGGCTTTCAAAACAGATCGTCGAACGAGCGGCGGCCGAAGGTTTTAGTGTCATTATCACGGCCGACATCGGCATCAAATCACACGCAGAAGCCCGACTGGCGCGTGAGCTCGGAATTGATCTGATCATCTGCGATCACCATTTGCCAGATGGCGAGGATGTGCCGGCAGAAGCTTTCGCCGTGCTGTGCCCAAAAGGCTCTTCGGGCGTCGATTACCCAAACAAACATCTTGCGGCCTGTGGCGTCTCGCTCAAACTTGCGGAGGCTCTGCTCGACGGGCATGCGAAGTCTGAGGCCATTCTGGCCTCTCTGGCCAAACTGACAGCCATCGGCACGATCGCCGATATGGTTGATTTGTCAGCGAATGAAAACCGCGCCATTGTGGCGCACGGACTGAAGGCTTTGCGCGAGCGCAGCAACAATCCGGGCTTGCGCGCTTTATTGCGCCTGGCGCAGGTTGGCGATCCGATCACCACTTACGATATCGGTTTCAAGATCGGCCCGCGCATCAACGCCGCCGGTCGCATCGCACACGCCAACTCGATCCTTGCTCTTTTTGAAGCAAAGACGGATGAGGAGGCCACCAGGCTCGCGCTTAAGCTCGATGCTCTGAATTCCGAGCGACAGCACATTCAGCACGTCTTGTTCGAAAAATTGAAAAAGCTTATCGCAGAGCAGAAATCAAACCTCGATAGAGTTTTGATCTTCGCGGGTTCTGAAGCCGAAGGATTTCATCGCGGCGTTATTGGTATTGCGTGTTCGAAGATAGTAGAGATGACTGGCCGTCCGACTTTCATCTGCTCGGTGAACGAGCAGGGCATTGCCCATGGCAGCGCGCGTTCGATAAATGGGTTTCATCTGGTTGATGCATTGGATAATGTCTCCGATGTGTTGGTTAAATACGGCGGTCATCCAATGGCGGCCGGATTCACTCTGACTGTGGAAAAGATCGAAGAGATGCGCTGGCGGCTCAATCGACATGCGGAAGAAGTGTTATCGGGGGACGAGATTGGACGTACTCTGACTGCCGATGCGGAGATCAGAATTGAAGAACTCACCGTGGATATGGTCCGATCGTTGGCGCGACTGGAACCGCACGGTGTGGGAAACCCGGTACCGCTTTTCCTCATGCGGAGAACGCCGTTACGTTCCCTACAATTGCTCAAGGAGAAGCATCTCAAGCTATCGATCGGAACGGAGAAGAGCAGGGTCGAAGCGTTATGGTGGAATGCGGCAGAGCATCAATCGAAGCTCACCGGCGCAAGAGAAGTCAGTTTGATCTGCCGTCTGGAGATCAACAAATGGAACAGTAGAGAAAACTGTCAGCTCAAGGTTATCGATGCGGCGGTTGAGTGATTGCGGATCTGGAAGAAAGAGGGGGGCGGGAGAGTGGGAGATGAAAAAGATTCCGCCAGTTCTCCCACTCTCCCGCCCTCCTCTTTCTTCCAGATCCGCAATCGGTGGTTGACAAAACAAATCAGCGGTCAGTAATATGCACCGTTGTTTTCGGCCGGTTGATCCCGGCTCAGAGGATTGATTATCGGGGCGTGGCTCAGCCTGGTAGAGCGCTCGGTTCGGGACCGAGAGGTCGTAGGTTCAAATCCTATCGCCCCGACTTTTAAATTCAAACATTTACGGGCGTCGAAAGATGCCCGTTTTTGCTTTGCGGACACATTAGCGGACACATAGAACCTTGAATCTTCCTCTGAGTTCGCCTTTAAAAGATCTTTTCAAAACCTATACGATTTGCTGTTAGGAACTATCACCAATAAATCATTGTTCAGCGAATCGAATCAAAGAGAGTATCGCAGACTTACCTATTACTGACAAGATTTTATTAGGATTGCGTGCTTATTCTCCTTCTATGATTGATCCAATCCATCGATCACTTATTTGCTCACAAGGGGAAATATGCTGACGAGGTATATGGTCAGGGGTGTGAAATGAACTTCAGGGAATGAAGAGTCTTGCGGAACCGAGGTAATTTTCCAGATCAAAGACAATTTCAACCAGTCGGTTCAGACAGCGATCCCGATAGTCAGGATTGATGAGTTCCTGAGGGTCGCTGATAGTAATGACGGGAAGGGAAAAGGGGGTGTTTTCTTCGCGGATGGTCTGCTCCAGTGAATCGGGGTCTTTGAGGTTGCGATTGGCCGTCAGCAGAATCATTCCGCTGGTTTGAGCAGTTCGCCAGACCTCCCGATCAATGGCATTGTCTGCCAGACCGACTTGATGCAGGGAAACGAACTGCAGCAATTGCAGTTCCCCCCAGCCGCTTCTTTGCAGAGCGTTATCAAGCAAGTCGAGCATCCCGCTCAGGTCGTTATCAAGAAGGACGGCGATCATCAGAGTTTCCCCGCTTGCCTGAGGGCGGTCAAGCGAGCGAGGATGACGGCTTCTCGCGCGTCTTTGGGCTGGCGTGATCTGGCGATTTTTTTTCTCAGTTCCAGCTCTTGTTCGCGGTAATGGCGCTCCAGATCTTCGTTGTATTGCACGACTTGTTGATATTCCGCCTCAAATTCAGCACGATGAGAATCAAGATAGCTCATCACTTGATTCATCTCTTCCTCGCTGAGCAGAAGT
Organism: Acidobacteriota bacterium; assembly: GCA_022614735.1. Taxonomy (GTDB): domain Bacteria; phylum Acidobacteriota; class Blastocatellia; order RBC074; family RBC074; genus JAKEHZ01. Next base: position 8,676 of record JAKEHZ010000271.1, read on the forward strand.
TGATGTCGCAGCAGTCGAGGGGGCCAGCCCGCTTTGAGGTAGTCCATAATCAGATAGAGAGTAATGCGCTTCCCGGCGACGCACAAACCGCGATCGCTGCGCCGAACAATTCCGGGCGCTACTAATGTTTCAAGTATTTCTGTCGTTGGCATCTATCTTCCCTCGCTATTGCTTCATAGCCCACTAGACAGTATAGAGCGCGGGATGAATTGTGACAAAGGAGAAATCAAAGCCTCGAGCAGCATTCCACTTCCTGAAGACAACAATCAAGGTTAACGCAAATCTCACACCATTCGATTTTGTTATCAAACACTCTATCCAGACCCGCATTTGAATCTGATCTGTACCAACATATCGAAAACGTTCTAAACAGTTGGAATCATTGTCTCAGTTACCGCCCATGACTGCACCCAAAATGCTAAGTGTTTAACTGGCAGCCTTTTCACTGAACCCATTCACGCAATGAAATCAATTCCTGCCGTTTTATGTCGATGAGCGTAAGTAATTCATGACAGCTACGATTGATCTGATCAATTCTCGCTGATAGCCCCTTGAATCCTCTTATAACCGTTTCTATGAATTCTGTTGACAGCTCAAGACCAGTTTTTGAGCAAAATGATTTGTCTTTTCTCGAGGTCAATTCGGCATCAATTTCGTTTTCAATGGCGTGAAGCTGAGTCATAACCTGTTTCACCTCACACAATTGGTTCTGTATTTCTCTCACGAACATTTCAGCATCGACAAGTTCGCGTCCCATTTTATCGCAGCTTGCGATAGAGAACCCTGGTCCTATATTTTCAAGCCTTTGGGTGATTTGATCGAGATCCCGTTCGGCAGGCTCCACGATTTCTCTCATTGTCTTGCGCCGCGCCTCTTCGCCATCGTTTATCCTTCTGCGCATACGTTCGCGTCTATCCGCCGCCGCTCGTTCTCTTTCTAGCTCGGCAGTGCATTGATCACAATGGGAATCGCCTGAATGCGCTATTTTCAACTTCAAAGCTTCAAGGGCGAGCCATCCGCCCGGCCTGCTGTGTAGCCGAATAGCGAAAAACGTAAAAAAATGAGCAGGTAAAATCGTAGAAAAATGAACGGGTGCCAGCCCTTCTTTTCCACGAGTCATCACGAGCTGAGGTCTTGAGTCAGATAGGTGGCTAGTTTCCGTTTCAGATATCTCACATAATCCGGCGAGATTTCCCCAGTCAGAACCTCCTCGATGACCGGGAGAAAATAATGCAGGGAACGGATCGGCGGAAGCGGCGCGAGTGATGGATCGCGAAGACAACGTCGGGCCATGGCCAG
>JAKEHZ010000272.1 GCA_022614735.1 Acidobacteriota bacterium
GCGCCACGCCGGGCAAGGTGCTGCGCGGGCCGGGTTATCGTGCCAATTGATTGAGGACCGCGGGACAAAAGACGTCACCGCCCTGTGCGAGATGAGGACGATAGATGAATAAGTTAATGTCGGCAACGCTCTTATTATTTTTCGCAACGCTACAGGCGTATGCTCAGGCCCAAAATCAAACTGCTCAATCTACGGCGACGACGGCCCGCGTGAATAAACTCTTTGCGAGATGGGATAAACCCACGTCACCGGGTTGCGCTCTGGCGGTGATCAAAGACGGGCGGATTATCTACAAGCGTGGCTACGGCATGGCCAACCTCGACCATGATATTCCGATTACGACGACCTCGATTTTTCACGTCGCCTCGGTCTCGAAGCACTTCACGGCGGCGGCAGTGGCGCTGTTGGCGCAGAGAAACAAACTCTCGCTCGACGACCCGGTACGAAAATACATCCCGGAACTCCCGGATTTCGGGGAGCCGATTACCATTCGACACTTGATTTATCACACCAGCGGCCTGCGCGATCAGTGGACACTGCTGGGGCTGGCTGGCTTACGCTATTCGCTGGATCGAATTGCAGACAGGGACGTGTTGGACGTAATTGCGCGGCAAAAAGAGCTAAATTTCCGCCCTGGCGAGAAGTTTCTTTATTGCAATACGGGTTACACCCTGCTGGCCATGATTGTGGCGCGTGTCAGCGGGCAATCGTTCCGGGAATTCACCGACGCGAATATCTTCCGCCCGCTGGGTATGAAAAACAGCCATTTCCGTGACGATCATGCGGAGGTCGTCAAAAACCACGCGTACGGCTACCTCCCAACGCCGGAGGGCGCCTTTCGCCTGGGCGCGACCAACTTCGACACCACTGGTGCGACCAGCTTGTTGACGACGGTGGAAGACGTCGCCTTGTGGGATCAAAACTTTTACAACAAGAAGGTTGGCGGACCTGCCTTAATTGAGCAAATGCACGAGCGTGGGAAGCTCAATAATGGGGAAGTGCTCAATTACGCTTTTGCACTCAACCTGAGTACATATCGCGGGGTGCCTATCGTAGAGCATTCCGGCTCCGACGCCGGTTACCGCGCTCATCTGATCCGCTTCCCCGAGCAGCATTTTTCAGTCGCCTGTTTCTGCAATGCAGGCCCGGTAGACATCACAGCTCTGACACGCAAGGTCGCGGATATTTATCTGGAAGCGGAATTCAAAGACACTCCCGCTGAACAACCGGTCACCTCTGTGCCAGTGCTTTCTGAAACTCAACTGCGGAGCAAAGAAGGTCTCTATGTGGACCTGGAAAGCGGCGGGTCGGCCAGAGTTATCATGAAAGACAAACAACTCACTGTGCAAGCCTTCGGTCGAACGTTTACGTTGCGGCCCCTGAGCGAAGCCCGCTTTCAAGTCGTTGAACGTCCCATGGAAAAAGCGCAGTTTGACAAGCCGCCAGGCTCAAGCGGGCCGCGTTTGGTCATGTGGGATGAGTTCGGCAGAAAGGCGTTCTATGACTACATGCCACCTTATACCTTACCATCGGACCAACTATCTGACTATGTCGGGGATTATGTAAGCGACGAAATTGAACCTGTTTTTCGCATGCGGATGCAGGGCGATAAGCTGGCGTTGACACGCCTGAAGTATCGGCCTGTTATGCTTCAACCAATCATGCGCGATGTCTTCCTTACGGATTCCGGAACGATACGATTCACCCGCAACGCCCAGGATCAAATCAGCGGCTTTATCTACAACCTGAGTCGCGTCAGAAACTTCCGCATGAAAAAGTAACTGTTGGAAAAAGAAGTGAAGGCTCATTCCCTTGAACTCGGCAAGACATAAGACCGTGAGTTGGTCGATGAAGAAACTCATTCTTTGCCCATTTTGTCTTTTTTGTATTCCACCTTGCCTTACGATCTGAAACCTAGCAGGTTGACACCTCTCTCAAGCTTTCATAGAATCGCAACTCCCCACAAGATTCTTCGCTATTTCAATATCCCTGGTAGTAAATCGTCTGCTCATTCAACGACAGCATTTCGTGGAATGACACAAGCGGTATGGCCATGGATTTTTGTGGCCGTCACCAAATAATCACTCGCTTTAACCTGCAAGTTCATCCGTGGAGGTGCCCCGGGCGGATGAGGACAATTCTGAAGAACAGACCCATCCCCAGATAGCTCTTAGATCATTGCCTGCGAGCCATCCTTACTGGCTATTAGACCAGAGGCAAGCATTACGTAACGGCTCTCGCACGCTCAACCCTGTATGTCCTCCGGTGTGCAAATGCAGGCACTCTCCACCAAATCGGATCCCTAAAGCACCACATCGTGGTAGTACTGCGCGCGCCAACAGGCGGCAGCTAATATCATCAACCGTCTCTCACGGGCGCAGTACTGTACAGGTGTGATCGAAATTCGTCCCGAGGTTGCGCGTTCAATTCTTTCAATCCTGGTAAACACTTAAAACTACGGAGGCTGATAATGAGACACTCAACCAAGCGAGCAGTGCGTTCGTTCACATATCTGGCTGGTCTGCTACTGGCTCTCGTGCATGTAATGATGGGCATAGAATTGCTGGATACTTCCGCGAGCCGCCTAACAGGGCCGGTTCTGGCTAACTACCTTGTTGACGATATTATTTGTGATCTCCCGATCACCGATACTATAACTAATGCGGCACAAACCGCCACTTTCAATTTCACAGCGACTGATGGTGAACGCATCGAATTCACTATCGTGAGAACCGTCCGCTTCGGCCAAAACTTCCAACCCTCCTGGCGATTGGTTAATAGAAATGGCGCCGGCGCAGGAGGATGTGGTTCTTTTGACACAAAATCTCAGGGTGAATGCGGGCCACTCTCGGCTTCCGGCAATCCCTATCAGATCCAGGTCCGTGATTCCGGGCAAGATGATACGGGTACTTTCCGTATGCACCTCTTCCGTTTACCCGCAGCTACCGCCTGTGAGAATACCCCCATCTCCTGTGGTGTTCCGATCACGGGTAACATTGATTCTGCGCTGGACAGCGATCTCTTCAACTTCACCGTGGCAAATAACGAGACAGCCCGCGTGACAATAACGAAAGGCTCTTCAGCAGGACCTAACTTTCAACCTTTATGGCGACTGCTTAGAGCCGACGGGACCCCGGCCAGTTCCTGTGGCTCTTACTCCACGAACTCCCAGGGCAATTGTGGACCGCTGCCGGCAAACGGCAATCCCTACCGGATTGAAGTGCAGGATTCCAATCGTGATGACATTGGAACTTACGTTGTGACCATAAACTTTCAGGTTAACTCCTGCCCCGCGACGACGATTTCTCTTACACCCGATCAGCTCACAGTCGTGGCTGGTTCGAGCGAGGACCTTCGCGTGACTCTGAACCAAACGCGCAATTCTCAGACGACAGTAACGCTCTCGAGTTCCAATACTGCGATCGCTACAGTTCCGGCCACGGTAAACATTCCGGCGAATACAGCCTCCGTCTCATTCCCAGTGACTGGTGTTTCGGTCGGCGGCCCTGTCACCATCACCGCCACGTTGCCATCCAACCTTGGCGGAGGCAGCGCAAAGTCCGAAGTCAAAGTCATTGCTCCAGGGCTCGCACTGACCGCTTGTTCGCTCTTTCGCGGGAGGAGCTGCGATATGACGGCGACGATTGACCCGGCGCTCAAGATTGATGTGACATTGACGCTCAGTTCTTCCAACTCCGCGATCGCTTCTGTGCCTGCTTCAGTTAAAATCTCTGCGGGAGCGAAAACCGCCACTTTCCCCGTAACCGGCGTATCTATCGGTGGACCAGTGACAATCACCGCACAGCTGCCCGATGCACTCGGCGGCGGCAAAGCTACGGCAGACGTCACCGTTGGGCCGACTCTGGGAACAGTCCAGATAGATATTTCCCCTGCGAACCCGACCACCGATGACAACATCTCGATCAAGATCTCTGGTGTCTGGCCGGACGCCTGCGCTCCGCAAGATCCCAAGGTGACCATAGTAAGCAACCAGATTCGCATTGCCACGTCTAATCCTGGGCAGGTCTGCGCACAGGTGACGACTCCCTGGAGCCACACTCTCGATATCGGGAAGCTCTCGGCGGGGGACTATGATGTGATTGTTACCTACTCACGCCAGGGCAGGGTGTTGGAATTGGGACGGGCCAGCTTCAAGGTTGCGACCTCACCACTCATCAATAGAATCGTGCGCGTTGTGGATTCCCTCGGCAATCCAGGTGGCGCCGCGAGAGTTCCGATCACTCTGAATTCACAGGGCAATGAAAATGCTATTAGCCTTAGTCTGAGCTTTGATCCTGAGGTCCTCAGCAATCCGCAGGTAGCCCTGGGCAGCGACGCCAACAACGCCTTGCTCACAGTCAATTCCAATCAAGTGGCGCAGGGACGGATAGGCATCTTGCTCGCTCTTCCCGCGGGACAGAGGTTCTCCGCAGGCGTGCGCCAGATTATCGTGGTAACTTTTGCAGTGGCGGCCGGCACGAACGCGACATCCACTACAATCAGCCCTTCTGATCAGCCTGTGCTGTGCCAGGCATCAGATGTCAATGCCAATTCCCTGCCTGTGAGTTGTGTTTCAGGCGTCGTGACGATAGTTCGTGGGCTGGAAGCGGATGTCGCACCGCGGCCATCCGGCAATGGCGCGTTGTCGATTGCAGACTGCGTTCAGGCAGGACGATTCGCCGCAGCGCTCGATGTCCCCACCACAGGGCAAGGCGGTGAATTCCAGCGAGCCGATAGCGCGCCCAGAGATGCGAGAGGTGACGGCCGATTAGCCATTACCGATTGGGTACAGGCGTGTCGTTACGCAGCAGCCTTAGACCAGCCACAACCGGCTGGCGGTCCGACGAGTCCAACGATCACAACTGCGTCTGCCGCATCCATCGCTCATTATGCTCAGAACACGGAGCCGAGAACCGTTCGCGCCATCAACGTCGCTTATGAACGCGGCGAGAGTACATTGAAGGTGGCGCTCGACGCGCAAGGCGATGAGAACGCGCTTGGTTTCAGCCTGCGCTTCGATCCGGCAATATGGCGGTTTGTCTCGGCAAGTGGAGGCGGGGATGCTATCGACGCGACCTTGAATATCAACGCGAATTACGCAGCAGAGGGGCGGATAGGCATTGCTCTGTCCTTATCAACGGGAAAGACGCTTGGCAGCGGGATGCGCGAGCTGTTGACTGTGAAGCTTGCAGCCATCTCACATCTAACTGAGACCTCAACGACGATTGACTTTGACGATTATCCGGTCGCACGTGAGGTAGCGGATGCACAGGCCAATGTATTACTGGCTCGTTTCGCAGGTCTGGGCACGCTTCGCAGAGTGGCAGTTGTTTCAGCCGCGAGCTACCGAGAGAGAGCGCTGGCGCGTGAATCTATCGCCTCAGCTTTCGGTGATAACCTTGCCACAGCGACTGAGGTTGCTGCTACCTTCCCGTTACCGACCGAGTTGGCCGGTGCGACACTGATAGTCCGCGATAGTGCCGGCATCGAACACGCTGCCCCACTCTTCTTCGTTTCGCCAACCCAAATCAACTATCTAGTGCCTGCTGGAGCGGCGCCTGGCCCTGCATCAATCACCATCAGCAGGAGCGACGGTGGTGTTACCACAGGGACAACACAGATCGCCGAATTATCGCCTGGCCTGTTTACTGCCAATTCGAATGGACAGGGCGCAGCGGCAGCGCTGGTCTTACGTATCAAGGCTGACGGCACGCAAAGATACGAATCGGCTGCGCATTTCGATCCGGGGCAAAATAAATTTGTGATGACGCCAATCGATCTGGGTGACGAAACCGATCAGGTCTTCCTGATCCTGTTCGGTACAGGATTCGGCGCGATGAGCTCAACGACAGCTGTGAATGTGAAGTTAGGTGGGGTTAATGTGCCAGTGCTGTTCGCCGGACCGCAGGGCGACTATGCCGGGCTGAATCAGCTCAATCTTAGTTTATCGCGAAGTCTGGCCGGGCTAGGGGAGGTCGATGTAACGCTGACGGTAGACAACGAAACTACTAACAAGGTGCGTGTCAGAATCGAATAAGGAAGGCCAGCGGAATACGAAATAAACGAAACTTACTGACAGTTTCAACACAAAGGGTCAAAGGGTCAAAGGGTCAAAGGGTCAAAGGGGATAAATGCTTGTTTTATTTCTCCTTTGACCCTTTGACCCTTTGACCCTTTGTGTTGAAACCTTTAGCCCGAAGATGAGACTTGCCAAAGATTCATTCTTATTCGTTTGTTCCGTTTTCTACATCCTCAACAAACTCACGCTCCCCGAAACCGACGACAGTTTCAAGCTACGCGAACCGCTACCGATACGACCGCTAGCGCGACGTCCCGGTCCATGTTTCGCTTCCTCGATCGTGAGTGGGAAATCAGTCCTTAAATCCCCACTCATAGTCGACATCTTGACATCGGCATCAAGGTTTCCGGGAAGCTTAACGCGCACACTGCCGCTGACCGAAGCGAAATCCATACTCTCTGCTCCCTCCAGGCTTCTGATTTCGACTTCGACGTTGCCGCTGACCGATTTAGAACTCACAGTTCCATTCACCTCACCGACGCTCACGTCACCACTGACTGACGCAGCATCGACCAGACCAATGGCGCTTTTTACCGTCACATCGCCGCTGACAGATTTCGCGCGCAGATCGCCGTTGGTATTGGACACTTTAACATTGCCGCTGACGCTCGAAACTGAGTTGTAGCGATAGCTGATCTCGCTTGGCACTTTGACTTCAAAGCGCACACTCGCCTCGCAATTGCAGTTTTCCGGATAACGCACGCGCACATCGACACTGTTGCCGCTGCTCCGATCTTCTATCGACACCTCATCCCGGTCTCGCCCTTCTTTGAAGCCGGTGACGGTGATGGTATCACCGTTGTAACCGGTGACAGTGACGTCACCAGAGACGTTCTGGATGTTAACAGTGCCGCCTGAGCCAATGCGATAATTACGCTGGAAATCCTGCGCAAAGGCCGTTAAAGAAAGAAGCATACAAATTAAACTTGAGTAGGCTATTGAACGAAATTGATATCTCTTCATCGCGCACACCGATCCTTTCGAGTGTTGAGTTTAAAAACTTGTGACGCGGTGTAAGTGGCAATAAAGCTCGAAAGGTTTCAGACTGCATATGATTTTATTTTCTTATTTATTGTCGCGTTTCATTCATGCGCCGCTTTGACAAAGTCCAGGAGAGAATGCGAAAAAAGCGAAAATGGGCCCATTTTCGCTTGTTTCGTCTATTTTCGCTTTTTTCGCATTCTCTCCTGGACTTTGTCAAA
>JAKEHZ010000273.1 GCA_022614735.1 Acidobacteriota bacterium
AATGCGCTGCTCACTTATCTCGGCGGCTTCCCGCAATTTGCGCCAGTGGTAGCCGGGGCGCGTGTGGCATTAACCACCACGCCGCAGTCCTATCCGCGCACCGTCAATCTCTTCACAACTGCGAGCGGACAATTCCCGTTTAATGATGATCAGACGCAGTTTTCAGCTCGACTTGATCATAACTTCAGCGACAGGAGCAGCGGCTATCTCCGTTTTAACCTGACCGATTCGGTTTTTGAAAACCAGGCAGCCGGCGCGCTGACTGCCGTTTCGCGCGGGCGCAAGATAGATGCTTTCAACGGGGGCATCGTCGGGTCGCACAACTATCAATTCGGGTCGACGATGTTTAACGAGCTCAAGCTGCAATTCAGTTACACTCGTTCGGCCTTCCTGCCGAACGACCCGAACGGGCCGGAGTTCAACATCGAAGGATTTGGCTTCTTCAACCGTGACATCTTCTTACCGTCGCGCTCGATCGAACGGCATTTCGACGTTTACGACAACGTGACAAAGATCTTCGGCGACCACACTTTGAAGTTCGGCGGCTCGATGTTCTTCAACCGTTTGGCGACCAATAATGAGACCTTCTTCGGTGGGCGCTTCAGTTTCCAGCCGGTGTTTCCGCTCAGCACCGTGATTGCGCTCAACCCACAACTCGGGCCGGCAGTTCTCACGCAACTGCAGGCCTTCTTGCAACAAAATCAGCCGAGCCTGCTGCCGAATCTGGCTGCGCCGGTCAATTCTGTGCAGGCTTTCAACTTCGGATTGCCGGCCTCTTTCCAGGGAGGATTTGGAGACCCGACTGCGTTTTCGTGGACGAATCGTTATGCGCTTTATCTGCAAGACACCTGGAAGGTGCGCCCGAATTTGACCTTCAACTATGGACTGCGCTATTCGATTGGCGACGAGCCGTTCATCATCCCGACCTACAAGAAAGACTTTCAACCGCGCGCCGGATTCTCGTGGGATCCAAAGGGCGATGGCAAGACCGTCATTCGCGGTGGTGTGGGCATCTTCACCGGCTTCCTCAACAACGCGATTGCGAATGTAACTACGGAATTGGCCGGCACAACCGATCCGACGAGCATCTACATCGTGGTCGCCACACCGACGACGAGTAACTTTGGATTACCGCGCTCATTTGATCTCTTCGCGGGATTCGCGGCGGCGACCAACTTCTTCTCACGTCCGATTCGCCTGAGCGATCTGGCTAATATCTTGCCGCCTGCTTCGGCCGTTCCGCCGGGCGTGACACCCCGTCCTATTACCCCGGGGCCGGGCCAGCCGCTCGAAGTGCGTTTCCGCCTTGGACCGAATTATCGCAATCCGACGACCTATCAGGCCAGTTTCGGCATACAACGTGATCTGGGCGCGGGATTTTCAATGGAATTGACTTACCTCTATGCGCGCGGTCTCCATCTCTCACGCAACCGTGACATCAATCAGATTGGACAGAGCGGCCTTCCCAGTCCGCTCAATCCGCTTGGTGGACCGACCTTTAGCACGGCCAATTTCAGCAATCCATTGCGATCTCAGGACAACATCTACGAGCAGACGGCCAACTCCTTCTATCACGGCTTCACCGTGCAGGTGCAGCGGCGATTTGCCAACAACTTCAGCGTCAACGCTCATTACACGCTTGCCAAATCAATTGATGAAGTGACTGATTTCAACAGCGACTGGTCGGCGCAGAATCCGTTGAACCTGCGGCTGGATCGATCTCTGTCCTCATTCGACCAACGCCATCGCATGGTGATCAGTGGCGTCTTCCAGAGCTCATTCGAAAACCCATTTTTGAAGAACTGGGTCTTCTCGCCGATCTTCGTCGGCCAGAGTGGACGGCCATTCAACCTGTTGCTCGGATTCGATGCGAATACCGATAGACGTTTCCAGAGCGACCGACCGGGGCAGGCCGGTCGTAACACAGGCCTGGGAGAGCCATATTACAGTTTCGATATCCGGCTGGGACGTCGCTTCTTCGCCAAGGAGAGCCGCTTCCTGGAGCTCACGTTCGAGGTGTTTAACCTCTTTAATCAGTCGAATCTGTTGGGCATCAATAATATTTTGGGTGCGGCGTGTACAGATTCTTCGGGCGACAGGTTCACTCCTTGCACAGCACCAGGGGCAGTCCCACTGACTCAATATGACCTGCTTGGCAGACGTGACCGCAGGCCTACCGAAGCACTCGGCTTCACTTCGGCAGCCGACGCGCGCCAGATGCAATTCGGCGCCAGATTCAATTGGTAAGGCGACGGGGAGACGGGGAGACGGGGAGACGGGGAGACGGGGAGACGGGGAGAAAATCGCCCAGTCGCCCAGTCTCCCCGTCTCCCCGTCTCGCTTTTGTCGCCCGGACTCAGATATGCGATGATTAAGTCACATCGCTGAAATTTATCCGGATATAAAGATGGGAGAATGACTATGTTTTCAAAGCGAACCATAGTTTTGTTCGCATTGATATTGACGAATGTCTTCTGTGCAAGCTGCGGGGGCAGAGAAGAAGCAACAGTATCCCTGGGGCCGCTGTGGAAGCCGGCAGGGAATGAAGGGAATATTATTGGCACGATTTCCTTCAATGGCGAAGTTCCTGCTCCTCGCAAAATGGAAATGAGCCAGGATTCGGCATGTGAAAAGCTGGGAGAGGCTTTCGTTGATGACGTGATTGTCAACAACGGAAAGTTGCAGAATGTTTTTGTCTATGTGAAAAGCGGTCTGCCGAAGGCCACTTTTGAAACGCCCGCGTCTGAGGTAGCGCTCGATCAAAAGGGCTGCAGGTATGTGCCGCGCGTACTCGGGATCCAAACCGGACAAATGTTGAAGATTATCAACTCCGATCCAACCGATCACAACATTCATCCGACTCCGAAGATTAACAATGATTGGAATCAAACGCAGCTGGCAGGGCAGGGGCCGATCAACCGCAGGTTCACAAAAGAGGAAATCTTGATTCCGGTCAAATGCAACAAACATTTCTGGATGCTCGCCTGGATCGGCGTCTTGTCGCATCCATTTTATGCTGTCAGCGGAACGGATGGTGCTTACACGATCAAAGGTTTGCCGCCGGGTGAGTATGAGATCGAAGTGTGGCACGAGAAGTACGGCGCAAAGACGATGAAAGTAACGGTGAAAGAAAAGGCCGATGTATTAGCCGATTTCACTTTTAACGGTGCGAAGGCTTACAGAGCTTCTTCACTCAAGATGCAACCGGCGATGGTGATACCCTAATTGATTGCGGATTGCGGATTGCGGATTGCGGATTTGAAGAGATGAATTCCGCAATCCGCAATCCGCACTCCGCACTCCGCAATCCTATGTCTCGTTTTCTCGCAATTGTCATCTGGCTCATTGCGATCATCACGATCGGATTCATTGCCTGGTCGAAGTGGTGGTTGCCTGAGGGAATTTCAGCGCACAGTGGTTGGATTGACGGACAATTGAGGTTCACGTTTATAGTCATCGGCATCGGATTCTTTCTCACGCAGGCTTTGCTTGGTTATGCGATCTGGCGTTATCGAAGAGTTGGAAATGACAATGCCGTCTTTTCCCGGGGAAATTCGCGACTTGAAGTCATCTGGACCGTCGTCATTGCGATCGTCTTTATCGTTCTGGCCATCACAGGCCAGCGCGTCTGGGCAAAATTGCAGTTGAATCAATCGCCCCCCGATGCCGTTCAAATCGAAGTCACTGGTCAGCAGTTCGCGTGGAACTTTCGTTATCCTGGTCAGGATGGCAGATTCGGTCAGACCGATCCCGGGCTTTACAACGATGCCGACAATTCTCTTGGCGCACGACCAGGCCCGCTTGGCATTGATCCGCGTGACCCTGCGGGCAAAGACGATATAGTGACTGGCTCGCTCGTCATCCCCGTCAATCGCCCGATCAACCTGACGCTCCGTGCGAAAGATGTGACGCACGATTTTTTTGTGCCGGCATTGCGGTTGAAATACGATGCTGTCCCGGGAATGAAGATCAACATTCACTTCACAGCATTAAAAGAAGGCCGCTACGAGATCGCCTGTGCCGAACTTTGCGGGCAATTGCATCATCAGATGCGAGCTATTCTGGAAGTTAAGTCACAGGTTGATTACGAAGAGTGGTTGAGAACGAAGATACCGAAAATATAGTGAATGCGGGTTAGAAGAAGAGAATACGAAACAAACGAAAATAACGAAACAAACGAAAAGATATTCCCATTTCGTTTGTTTCGTTATTTTCGCCAATTCTTGTTGCTTCGTATTCTCCTCTTCAGTCTCGATCACAAAATTATCGGCATTCAATATTTCTTTCTCTCGCTTGTCGCCGCGCTTCTTGGGACGTTGATGTCACTGTTGATGCGTTTGCGGCTGGCGTGGCCACAAGAGCGATGGCATTCGCTTGAGCTGATCTTTCCGCAAGGCTTCAGAGATGGCCTGATGCAGCCGGAGTTTTATCTGGCGATGGTGACGATGCACGGGACGCTCATGAT
>JAKEHZ010000274.1 GCA_022614735.1 Acidobacteriota bacterium
CCCTTTGACCCTTTGTGTTGAAACTGTTAGCCGGTAGATGAAACTTGCCAAAAGTTGGGCATTTTTCGATTGTTTCGTATTCTCTTAATCCAATCGCTTTACGCGGATATTTTTGAAGCGAACTGTGCTCTTCGGATCATGTGCCTGCAATGCGAAAGTCCCTTTATCAAGGATGCGCGTGAAATCGGCCCCGGGTTTGCGGTCGGCGGGCTCATCCCAATCAACCGCCACTTTGTCATTAACCTTGATCGTGATGTGTTTGCCTTTGACGATGATGTGGTAGGTGTACCACTCATTGTCCTTAACCAATTGCTCTTTGACATCCTGAACGCCATAGAGACTGCCGGTCTTGCGCCAATCCGTGTGCGTTTGGTTTACCTGGACCTCATAACCGTTCTTGGGCCAGCTCGTCTCCTGATACTGCGTGTGGATATAGATTCCACCGTTCGATCCGGGCTCGGTCATGACATCAACTTTAAGTTCAAAGTTGACGAATGGCTTCGCATCGGCGACATAAAAAAGATGGCTGCGCTCGCCATGGGCGACAATCGCGCCATCCTGAATTGACCAGCTCTGCTGGTGTTCATTGGCCATCTTCCAGCCCTTGAATGTTTTGCCATCGAAGAGGCTCTTGAATCCTTTTTCCGGTTTGCTTTGACCTGCAGAGATCGAAGCAATCAAGAGCAGGATGATTGTAGCGAGTAGAGGCATTCTCGTTTTCATAATGAATTTTCTCCTTGAATGGTAAGGCATAGTGAAAGAGCGAGGAAATCAAAGCATTATTGCCGGATCATCGTCAAGAGAGAAAACGCGCGGAACCCGAGAAGAGATACCTGTCACGATTTCGTAAGAGATCGTACCAATCTCTTCAGCCAGGTCTTCAGCGGCTATGCGCAATCCCTTCTCTTCACCGATCAGGATCACTTCATCTGCCAGTTCAACATCCGGCACATCGGTCACGTCAATCATCGTCAAGTCCATGCTCACTCGCCCGACAATTGGCGCAAAGCGCCCGCGCACGATGACGCGGCCATTGTTCGAATGTGCGCGCCTGAACCCATCGGCATAACCGATTGGGATCGTAGCAATGCGGCTCTCACGAGTCGTCCTAAAAGTGCAGCCATAGCCAACTGGAGTCCCCGCCGGAACTGTCTTTAACATCGAGACGCGCGAATGCAGGGAAAGGACAGGCCGCAGACCGAAGGGCTCCGGGCGTGATGCAAGAACGTCGCGCTCCAAACCGTAAAGCGTTGCGCCCGCCCGAGCAAGATTGCCGTGCGATTGAGGATGAGCATGAATGCCAGCGCTGTTGGCGAGATGTTGCCAGGCCGGATTGAACCCGAGCTCGCGCAGAATTTTGACTGCTTCTTTGAAACGCTCGATCTGGGTCTCAGAGTAATCTGTCTCATCGCTATCAGCTTCGGCAAAGTGTGTCATCACACCATCAAGTTTTATCCGGTCAAATCGCTTGAGGGAGTGCGCAAACTCCGCGACATCTGCTACCGGGATGCCGAGCCGTCCCATCCCCGTGTCGACTTTGAGATGAAATTCGATCATTCGACCGGCTTCACGCGCCCTTGCATTCAGTTCTTCGGCTGAGTCGAGACGGAAGATCGCGGTTGTCAGATCGTATTTGATCAGATCTTCCGCCTGGCCTTGCCAGAACCCTCCGAGGCAAAAGATCGGTCGCGTGATTCCCGCTTCGCGCAGGACAGCCCCTTCTTCAATCATCGCGACGCCGAACCAATCGGCTCCGATTGATTCCAGCACGCGAGAGCACTCAACTGCGCCGTGACCATAGGCATCGGCTTTGACCACAGCCATCAGCCGTGCGTCGGGGTTGAGATGTTTTTTGATGGTGAGGAAATTGTGTCTGACTGCGGCGAGAGAAACTTCGGCCCAGGTCGGGCGTTGTTGGTGAAATTGATGCATGAAACTTTGTTTGAACCACGACAGAAAACTTCTCAGCCCTCGCGAAATCTGTCTTCGAAGCGCGTGAGCTGTTTGAGAAAGACCAGCTCGGCGCTGCCGACCGGGCCGTTGCGCTGCTTGCCGATGATGATCTCAGCGATGTTCTGTTTTTCGGTCTCCGGTCTGTAAATCTCTTCACGGTAGATGAACATTACGACGTCCGCATCCTGCTCCAGGCTTCCGCTCTCCCTCAAGTCGGAAAGCTGCGGCTTATGGCTACCAGTGCGCGTTTCAGGCGCGCGCGAAAGCTGTGAAAGCGCAATCAACGGCACATTCAATTCCTTCGCCAACATCTTCAGCTCGCGTGAGATTTGAGATACCTCCTGCTGGCGCGATTCGTAACGTCCCCGCCCGGTCATTAATTGCAGGTAATCGACTATCAGCAGATCTAGCGCCTTCTGTTCATTCCTCAAACGCCGAGCCTTGGCGCGCATTTCAAGTACTGAAATTCCCGGCGTGTCATCCAGGAAGATTTTCGCCTCTGATAATTCGCCAACGGCCATCGCAAGACGCCGCCAGTCATCTTTGTTGAGCATACCACTTCGCAGGCGATGAGCATCAACGCGCGCCTGTGAACAGAGCAGACGTTGGACGAGTTGTTCTTTGCTCATCTCCAGCGAGAAGATTCCGACAACGGCTTTCTCGCCGTGATGCTGCGGGCGAAGCGCGGCATTCTGCGATATACAAATTGCCAGTGCGGTCTTGCCCATTGACGGCCTCGCCGCGATGATAATCAGGTCCCCACGCTGTAAACCCGATGTCATGTAATCGATATCGTGGAATCCGGTAGCGATACCCGTGATCAACTGCTCGCGACCGGCGATCTCCTCAATCAGCTCAAGCTGCTTCCCTGCCACCTCCCCGATATGCACGAAGCCTTGTTTTATGCGGTCTTCAGCAATCGCAAGGATCATCCGCTCGGCCTGATCGAGCACGTCTTCCGGCTCGTCTTCATCGTCAAAGGCCATCGCCATAATGTGGTTCGACGCGGTGATCAGTCTGCGCATCGTCGCCTTGCCTTTGACGATTTTCGTGTAGTTGTCGATGTTCGAGAATCGCGGGACGCCATCGAAGAGCGAGGCAATATAGGCCGGACCACCTACCGCATCGAGCTCGCCGGCGCGGCGCAGCTCCTCCTGCAAAGTTACGGGATCGACTCCGCGGCCCTGCTCGTAGAGATTGATCATCTTATCGTAGATGCGCCGGTGCGAGCTCAGGAAGAAATCATCTGTCTTCAAACGTTCGACGGCCTGATTGATCGTCGTATTATCGAGCAATATTACGCCGAGGATCAGACGTTCGGCTTCGATATTGCTTGGCAGCGCCTTTTCCATTGTGAGGTCTCGTTTGGAATCTTGTCTTGCCATTCTTTAGCCGGGGCCCCGCCTCGCCATTCAAGCACAGACAGCCTGGCGGGTTGAGAAAGTGCCGTGAGAAAATAGGAGAGAGATAAGCGCATTTGATCATCCCTCAACCAGCATCTTATGCAGGAGACGATAGGCGTCAAGGTGAGGATGTGTTTCGTCTACGGATAATGGTGATTCTACTGAAGAAAAAAATTTCACCGCCAGGGCGTTATGTCGCTCGGTCGCGGTGAATAATTTCGCGGTCTCAAGAGACTGAAGAGAGAAATGGAGAGAGAAAACGGAACAAACGGAAATAACGGAACAAACGGAAATAAATAAAATTTCCGTTTGTTCCGTTTGTTCCGTTTTCTCTTATTCTTCGCTCTTAACCACGACCTTGATATTGGTCGTGACTTCGCGATGCAGTTTGATTGGCACCTCGAACTCGCCCGTCTCTTTGATCGGGTCTTTCAGCAGCACGCGCTTGCGGTCAATCTCGTAACCCTTGGCAGCGAGCGCTTCGGCAACATCCATTGAAGTGACCGACCCATAGAGAACGCCATGCTCACCGACTTTACGCGCGAACTCAAGCGTGACTTCCTTTAGCATGTCGGACTGCTGCGCGGCGGTTTCACGTTCAGCTGTTTCACGCTTGAGCAGCGACTTGCGCTGCATTTCGATCTGTTTGATGTTAGATGGCGTGGCCTGAACCGCGAGCCCACGCGGCAAGAGATAATTACGTCCATAACCCGCGCGCACTTTAACGAGGTCGCCGCGCACGCCGAGGTTTTCCACATCCTCTTTGAGTAAGAGTTCCATCATCGCCATAACTATGACTCCTTCTGTGGTAGCCGGTAGTCGGTTACTTCTCCCACCGACTACCGATTACCGACTACCGGCTACCGACCACAGGCAACCGCAAACTAATATTTCGTATAAGGCAAAAGGGCGAGGCTGCGCGCGCGCTTAATCGCTTCGCTCAATTTACGCTGCTGCCACGCGGTCACCCCGGTCAGCCGGCGCGGCATGATCTTGCCATTCTCCGCAATGAAGGATTGCAGCAGCTTCATATCCTTATAATCTACATAATCGATCTTCTCCGCAGAAAGGCGCGAGACGCGGCGGCGGCGTGTGGCCGTGCGTGGCGCCCTTTGCGTCTTACCATTTCTGTCGTCGCTTTCGAATTCACTATTTCTCGGCATAAATCATCCTCACATCCTGTGCTTCATTTTGATCAATATCCGAAGAATCGGTTAGACCCATCAGTCGAGCATCTCTTCTTCCTCTTCCATCACTTCATCGAGATCGAAGTCCCCCTCTGTCCCGCGCGTTGCAAGCGAAGTCTTGCGCTTCGCTTTCATCTTCTCCGCGCGCTTGAGGTCTTCGTCTGTGCGAACAGTGAGATGACGGATGACGAAGTCGGTCACGCGCAAACGGCGCTCGACTTCGGCAATCTCCCTACCAGTGCCTTCGATATAGAGCAAGGTATAGATGCCTTCCTCGTATTTCCGAATGCGATAGGCGAGTTTGCGGCGCCCCCAGTTGTCTACTTTGGTGATTTTACCGCCTCTGTCGGTAATGACGAGATCAAGTTGGGTGGTGAGTTTATTGAGCTCATCCTCGGCTGTAGTTGGCGCCGAGATGAACATAACTTCGTAGGTTCTCAAATCAAATTCCTCCCTGTGGATGTTGTTGAAACAGCCCGACAGCCTGTCGTCGTCGAGCAAGGAGTAATCAGTTCGCAGTTCACAGTTCGCAGTTCGCGGTTCGCAGTTCGGTTGGTTCCATGAACCTGCGAACTGCGAACTGTGAACTGCGAACTGATTCAGTTATATTTTGACATCGCCTCAGCAATGCCCTTTGTCAAAATAGCTTCGACGGCATCAGCCGCCCGCGCCAACATTTCGGCGAGCGCCTCGTGGTCCTTGCGTGGAAATTCGGCCAGGACAAAATCCCTGGTTTCAGTCAGCGGATGCTCGGGTGCAATCCCCAACCGTAGACGGGGGAATACTTGTGTTCCGAGTTTCGCAATGACGGACTTAAGCCCGTTATGCCCGCCCGCGCTGCCTTGCCGGCGAATACGAATCTTGCCAAAAGGCAACGCAACATCATCGCTGATGACGAGGATCGAAGAGTTTTCCTCGATGGCGTACTTTTCTTTCAGAGCGGCAACAGCGATCCCGCTCAGGTTCATAAAAGTCTGAGGCTTGGCCAACAGAACTTCCTGATCGCCAATCGTCGCGCGCATTGTCAATGCCTGGCATTCCGAGACACGGAGATCGCGTCCGATACGATGCGCCAATTCATCAATAACCATGAAACCGCAATTATGGCGCGTCCTCTCGTATTGCGGGCCGGGATTGCCAAGCCCAATAATCAGCCACATAAGAACTGAAATCTCAAATTTGAGATTTGAAATTTGAGATGCAGATCCTTATTCACTCGCCTGCTCTTCAGTCTTGCCTTTCTTGATGACTTCCGGTTCGGCAGCAACTTCTTCAACAGGCGGAGCCTCTTCCTCGATTCGCGGCGCGATGACCGTGGCAACAGTTTTCTCCGGATCAGTAAGGACCTCGATTTTATCGCTCACTTGCAGGTCCTTGACGCTCAGGTGATCGCCTATCCCGAGCGCAGTTACGTCAACTTCAATCGCTTCCGGCAGGTCAGTCGGCAAGCAACGAACTTCCAGCGATTTAGTGACTACATCCAGTACGCCTTCGAAGCTCTTGACTCCCACCGCCTCGCCGATAATCTTGATCGGCAATTCGAAGGTGGTCTTCTCCGTCAACGAAATCCGCATCAAGTCTGCGTGCAGCAAACTCCCCTTGACAGGGTCGAGCTGGAGGGCCGCGATCTTAACCGTAGATGAGGCGCCATCGTACTTGAGCGTGAAGATCTTGTTGCGCCCATAGTTTCGTAACAAGGCGGCAAATTCCCGCTGGCCGATGGTCGTGCTGACGGCCTCCTCACTGCCGCCGTAAACAGTTACCGGAATTAGGCCCTTTGCGCGCAGGCGGCGCGAAGCATTCTTGCCTCGCTCGTCCCGCATTTTGGCTTCCAAAAAAATACTCGTATCTAAACTCATTGGTCCGACTCCGCAATTCCCGGAAGCGAGGTGTCTCGCCTGCGCTCCCAGGTTTAATATTCTTTCAAATAAACAACCTGCTCACCGAAGTCTCATCGTGAATCGATTTGATGGCTTCAGCGAGCAGCGGCGCTATACTGAGGCATTCAAAAAGTGGCGTCGGGCAAATGCCTGTGAGCGGCATAGTGTTTGTCATCACCACTTTCTCAAGCGGTGATCTCTTGATTCGCTCAATGGCGTTACCAGAAAGCACTGCGTGAACACAGCTTGTCAAAATTCTACGCGCGCCACTCGTTCGCAATGCATCAGCGACCTTAGTCAGCGTGCCCGCCGTATCGACCATATCGTCAACGATCAGCGCGTTGCGCCCTTCGACATTGCCAACGACGTTCATGACCTCGGCCTCGGCGTGGCCGGGTTGCAACTTGTCACGCCGCTTGTCGACAATGGCGAAATCGGCGTTGAGCCGCTTGGCATAGGCTCGCGCTCTTTCGGCTCCACCGGGATCGGGCGCGACGACAATCAGATCGTCGATCGGGTTCTTCGTAAAGTAATCGATCATCACAGGTGCAGCGAAGAGATGATCGACTGGGATGTCGAAAAACCCTTGTATCTGTGGCGCGTGCAGATCGACAGCAAGCACGCGGTTCGCACCCGCCGTCGTGATCAAATTGGCGACGAGCTTCGCCGAAATTGGGATGCGCGGTTTGTCTTTTTTATCGCCGCGCGCATAACCGTAATACGGGATCACCGCTGTGATACGGTCTGCTGACGAGCGCCGAAAGGCGTCAATCATAATCAGCAGTTCCAGGAGATGCGAATCCACGGGGGGAGAAGTTGGCTGCACAATGAAAACGTCGCTTCCGCGCACATTCTCGAGGATTTGGAAGTTAAACTCACCATCCGGAAATCGCGTCGTATTGGCGCGACCAAGCGGGATCCCCAGGTACTGGCAGATCTCTTCGGCTAAAGGGCGATTAGAGTTGCCCGAGAATATCTGTAGGCTGTTCACGGCTCCTCTGATTGCGGATTGCGAATTTGATGCAGAACTGCCTGCGGTTCGTATCAAATCCGCAATCCGCAATCCGCAATCCGCAATCACATGTGGCTGGGGAGGTAGGATTCGAACCTACGAATGGCGGCTCCAAAGGCCGCTGCCTTACCACTTGGCGACTCCCCAGCAAACATTTAATTGAACTGATGGCGAAATGTCTTAGACGCTATCACGATTTGGGTTGTGAAAAATCTTTAGGGCAATTCCTGTGTGCTTCATTATCTAACTCATCTAAGTCATCTAACTCAGCTAACTCAGCTAACTCACAATCGAACGCGAGCTATCTTCATCAAGGATGCTCAAGAAGAATACTCAAGCGCTCGACGTTGACAGTGCCTGTCGATATCTTTTACGGCTCAGCGTGCGTGCCGGTGCGCACCACCAGCCGGCTCCACTCAAATCGCTCAGAGCGCCGGAACGCGCCTCTTCGCTGTCAAAGATCGCAAAGATCGTCGAGCCGCTGCCCGACATCAAAACGCCGCGTGCGCCAATTTTCGTGAGTCTCTGTTTGATCTCAACAAGCAGAGGATGGTGAGCGAGTACGGGGATTTCAAGATCGTTGTGTAGCCTAGTCCAAATCGATTCAGGACGCCCTCTCCTCACTGCACTATTGGCGTAAGCGGTTTCTAGAGAAAGCGGCATCTTAGCGGTGGCTACGGGGTTTGTCAACTCGGGGGGCAGGTTCGCATAGACTTCACGTGTTGCAACGGGTATTCCCGCATTGACAAGCAGCAAAAACTCAGCCGAACAATCATCGAGCGGATAGACTTCATCTCCTCGACCGATCCCCAGAGCGGTTCCGCCGATGAAGAAGAAAGGGACATCCGCGCCGATTTTTGAGCCGAGTGTGAACATATCGCGCGGGGCAAGCTCCAGACCCCACAGCTTTTGCAGAGCGATAAGAGTCGCTGCCGCATTACTGCTCCCCCCACCAAGACCTGCCGCAACGGGAATACGTTTTTTTATCGTGATGCGTACGCCGTGTTCTACCCCGGTAAAATCGCTGAGTAATTTTGTTGCGCGGTATGAGAGATTGGTTTTATCGCAGGGCACGCCCGGATGCTCGCAGATGATCTCAATCTTCTTCTCAGTCGGTGTGAAGATCAGTTCATCAGCAAGGCTGATGGTTTGTAGCAGTGTGCGGAGTTCATGATAGCCATCTGCGCGTTTGCCGAGGATTTCGAGTGTCCAGTTGATCTTGGCGAATGAAGGAAGCGTGAGCGTCATTTACTTATCTTGCATCTTTCAATTTCACCTTGATCCGCGCAATCTCATCATCTTCAACAGAATACTCGAGCGCCTTCTCCCAATGGCGCCGTGCTTCAGCCTCTTTACCCTGCTCGCGCAGCACATCGCCCAGATGCTCGTGAACCGTCGAATTGCGGCGAGAATAGATCATCGCTTTTTCGAGCTTCTCGCGCGCCTTCTCGAAATTTCCGAGTTTGAAATGAGCCCAGCCCAGGGAGTCCAAAAAACTGCCGTTGATCGGTTCGATAGCAATCGCCTGCTCGATCAATTTCAATGCCTCCTCGTACCGCTCCCCGCGTTCGATGAGAAAATAGCCGAGGTTGTTGAGAGCCGTCGCATTGTCTTGATCGCGCTTGATCAGTCCGCGCAGGATCTTTTCGGACTCGTCATATCTCTCCGCACGATCGAGCACTGAGCTCAGTTGAATCAAAGCGTCACCATCATCCGGATTGAGCTCAATGGCCTTGCGCGCGGATTCTTCAGCAGCTTTCAATTCCCCGCTCTGCATTTGAACGCTGCTCAGGAGCATATAAACGCTCGCGTCATCCGTCGCATTTTCAGCAGTGCCTTTGATCATTTCGCGAAGCAGCTCAGCGCTCTCTTTGAAACGCTTCATCTCGTTCAGGATGATTGCTTCGGTGAATTTCAATCCGCGGTCTTCCCGGTGACGACGGATCGCGGCCTGAGTCAGATCTAGCGCTTCTCGACGTTTGCCATCCTCACGAAGAGATTCAATGGCGATCAGTTCCAAAATCGAGTTCTGTTCATCAATCACCCGCCGTGTTCGTGTCAGCACGCTTTGCAACCTGGATTGATTTCCGACGCGCCTGCAGGCGCGGACCAGGCGATTAACCACTTCGCCAAAGAGCGGTGTATTAACAGGTGTCAGCGCCCCTTTGCCAAGAAAACTCTCGAAGGCCTGCTCATATAAAGTAATCGCTTCTTCGTCGCGTCCCAACTCTTCGTAAGTCTCTGCCAGCTCAATCAGCAGATCCGTACGCATATTGGCATCAACGTTTGTGAGCGCGGCCCTCAGCGTTACGATTGCCGCCTGGCGATCATTGGCGCGACGTTGCGCGACGGCCAGTAACCCGACGGCGCTCGCATTGGATGGATCGAGCTTGACATACTCGCGCAGGCGCTCGACTGCTTCCACATATTGTCCGGCGCGCACCAGCGCCGAGCCATAACCGATCAACAAAGCCGGACTGGCGACCGACCTGACGAGTTGTGAGTAGACGCGCAGCTCGTCGACGCTCGTTCCTGCTGTGCGCAGGATACTGATCAAATTGCGCACATGCGTATTTGATTCGGGGTTTGATTCATAGGCCCGACGCGCAGCATCGACTGCCTGCTGATTTTTGCCCTGGCTCAAATAAAGCTGTGAAAGCTGGAAGTAAGCCTGATCGGACGAGAGCTCAGTGTTCATCAGCCAGCGGTAGAAGAAAGTGTCGTTCGGGACAGGAGCTCCGGCCCATTTTTCGAGAGCCGAAATCTGCCGTTCCGTGTCGTTCTTTACCTGATACAACTCGGCGAGCAGAGCCCATGCCTCGGCGTGTGATGGATCGATCTCTGCCACTTTTTCATATTCTCGGATCGCCTGGTCAAGATAGATCGAACGCGGATTGTTCTCCCTCTTCGCGAACGAAACATACAAGCGTCCGAGCAGAAGATGGCCGCCGAGATTACTCGGATCGATTCGCACGGCTTCCAATCCTTCTCGCTCTGCCTGATCGCTGCGGTTGAGGTAGAAGAAATAGATCTCACCAAGATCAACATGCGGTTCAGCAGAGGCCGGGTCGAGTTGAATCGTCTCTTTATAAGCCCTGATTGCATCATCGAAAAGACCCTTGCTGCGCATTCGTTGTGCTTCACGTTGAGCTTCACCTTTCAAACGCTGCGCCTCTAAATAACGCAGATAGGCTTGTTCGCGCTGCCGCGGTTCGGTGCTTTTGGCCTGGGACTGCGCCGGAGTCGAGGGTGGGGTTTGTGCCGGACGCGATGTGGTTTGGGGCGGATATTTACCCGTCCTTTTTGAAGCGATCAGAGCAGCTCTGAGGTCGGTAATAGCGCTCAGAATTAGAGAAACCAATATAAATGGAGATATCACCTTCTTCACGCTTATCATCATTCCAATAGTTTCTCACTTTTCCATCACATTTAATAGTGTGGTGTCAGAACTGGATTTGGAAGGGCGACGGGGGGACGGGGCGACGGGGCGACGGGGCGAGGGGAGAGTATTTCCATTTTCCGTTTTCCATTGATATTTATCATTTGGAATTTGATATTTATCATTTGTCATTGATCGAGCCGCGCGCAATGTGATGACAAATATCAAATGACAGATCTCAAATGGAAAATGGAAAATGGAAATACTCGCCCCGTCGCCCCGTCGCCCCGTCCCCCCTCGCCCCGTCGCCCCGTCTCCCTGTCTCTCCGTCTCCCGCTCACCCGCTCACCCGCTCTCCCTCTCTCTCTTTCGCGCTTGTAATGACTGCGCGTTTCCATTCGCCGCGCCGGGGGAAGCTGTATAGAATCAATAAGATACTGACCACTCCAAGTCGCCAACTGTACTGATAATCTCCGGTAAAAAAATAAAAGAATAATCCTAAAATAGCCACCACTTCAGCAACGACAAGACAAATGATAGTCGTCGTCAACAGTTTGCTGAGCACAGCTTCCACTCCGCGCAGCGTTGCCTGCCGCATCACTATCTGGGACATGAGTACTCGCCGCAAAATGACAACAATCAACCCCAGCACGATCACTCCCGCAAAGACCGGGCGCTTCCATGTTTCGGCGGACGGAAGTGGCTCACCAGGATTGATGAATCGCGCAATGAGCAGATAGATGAGTACTGTCACACAAAACACAAAGACGAGTATCACCCCGGTCTTGTAACGCTGGTCCAGGGCCTTTTGATTTTCGACTGAAAGGTAATCCATATAGGGTAAATGATTGCGGATTGCGGATTGCGGATTGCGGATTGCGGATTGAAATGGCCGATACCGC
>JAKEHZ010000275.1 GCA_022614735.1 Acidobacteriota bacterium
GGGGATTCAAATATTTTGCCCGGATTGAGAATCCCATTGGGATCGAGTGTCTTTTTGATCTTTTTCATCAATTCAATCGTCGGCTCTGTCCCGGCGAGATTGAAGAAAGGCGCTTTGGCATATCCAACGCCGTGCTCACCCGAAAGCGCCCCACCTGACTCGATTGCTTTCTCGAAGATTTCCCGAACCGTTTCAGCCCCTCGTTTCCGCGTCTCTTCTTCGTTGTCTGGCAGCATCACGTTGACGTGCAGGTTGCCATCGCCCGCGTGGCCGAATGTGGGGATGAGAAATCCGGAACGCCGGCTGAGGTCTTCAAGAAATGCGAGCATTTGGGGAATACGCGAACGTGGGACAACCACATCGTGATTGAGCTTGATCACGCCAGTCCGCGCGACGGCGGGAGACATCTTGCGGCGGACCTCCCAGATCGCCTCCGCTTCAGCTTCGCGGAAATGAATTGCGCGATGTTTACGGCACATCTCGCGAACGATTTCGGCCTCACGCGCGACGGCTTCGCGCAACCCATCGACCTCGATAATCAGCAATGCTCCGGCGCTTCGTGGCAAGCCTGACGGCTGATAGTCTTCAATCGCATTAATCGAAATGCGATCGAGCAGTTCAAGCGCAACGGGAAGAATGCCCGAACTGGTGAAGTCAGCAACACAGTTGCAGGCGTCTTGCGCTGTCTCAAAGACCGCCAGCGCCGTGTGTCGCGCCTCAGGCTTCGGCAACAGGCGCAGGATGCAACGCGTGATGATACCGAGCATTCCCTCGCTGCCGATCATGAGGCTCTCCAGGTGGAAACCCGCGGAGTTCTTCGGCACGCGGCCGCCCGCGCAAATGATTTCGCCGGTCGGCGTAACGAAATCCAGACCAAGAACAAACTGCTTCGTATTGCCATATTTTACGCACCTTGGCCCGCCCGCATTGTGTGCGATGTTGCCGCCGATAAAAGATTCTTTCCAGCTCGACGGATCGGGCGGATAGAACAACCCTTCCGTTTCGACAGCCTGCTGCAATTCATAATTCGTTACCCCTGGCTCGACGATTGTCACGAGATCAGCTTTGTTAATCTCGAGTATTCTATTCATCCGTTTAGTGGCGACCACAATCCCGCCCTTGACGGGAACAGCGCCACCTGTGTAACCGACGCCTCCTCCGCGCGCCGTCACAAAAAAGCGCTTCTCGTTTGCGAGCTTTAAAATCGCCGCTATCTCCTCAGCCGTGCGCGGAAAGATAACCGCCTCGGCCGGAAAGACCTGCTTCAGCGCATCCTGTGAATTTTCGATGATGACATCATCCGCTGTTGAGACGTATTTTGCGCCGACTATCGCTTCGAGTTTTTGAATGATGTCCAGACTGATCATTTTTTCGCGTTCATTTATCCAAAAGGTCAAGAAACGCACGCACCCGACCCTCAATGTCCGGTTTGGCGGAAAAATCGCGAAGCTCCGTAAAGGGATAAATCGATGAGATGACCGCTACGCTATCCGCACCCGCGTCGATAACCTCCTTCGCGCGTTCAGGCGTAATGCCGCCAATAGCGACAATCGGGCGATCGGTCAAAACCTTTGCCGCTCTCAGTAACCCCAGACCGACAATGGGATCGGGATTTTCTTTAGTCTTCGTCGGGTAGATCGGGCCAATGGCGATGTAATTAGCCGATGTTTCGAGCGCGACGCAAAACTGTTCCAGCGAATGGGTCGAGACCCCGATGATCTTGTCTTCCCCCAAAATTTCGCGCGCTTCTTCAACAGCTAAATCAAACTGGCCGAGATGGACACCATCAACATCGGCCGTCAGGGCAACATCAACGCGGTCATTGATGATCAAGGTGGCGCCTGCCGCGCTAGTCTGTTTAAGGCAAGCACGGGCCGCATCGAGCAATTCGCGTGCGCCCGCCTCTTTGTCACGCAATTGGATCAGACTTGCGCCGCCTGCAAGCATCATCCGCACAATCTCTTCATGCGTACAGTTCGACATCTGACAATCGGTGATGACATAGAGTTTCGGGAGTCTCAGCATAGAATGATTATCTACCCATTCAGAGTGCGCGGCAAAGGGGGATGGATTTGAGATTTGAGATTTGAGATTTGAGATTTGAGATTTGAAAGCTCCCAGAGTGGTTCAGCTCATTCGTGCGCCGCAATGAGCTGAATCGCTCAGGGAGCTTTCAAATCTCAAATCTCAAATCTCAAATCCATCGAGGGCTGCGACAAAAAATTCCACTACGCAAAACCAATCGATAGGCTATAATACTTGGCGGTCGAAAGTTAGAGAGCTCGATTGCCAATGCGAGACTGAGAGCTACGTGGCTTCTCTGTGGCAATCGTGGCTGCTGATGCGGTTCCCCTTCGCAACGTTTCGACTCACAACTTGAAACAAATTGAGAAGGAGGAATGATGAAAAATCGGGGTCTCGTTTCAGTTCTATTACTCGTCTCTGCCATGCTCCTTACTGCATGCCCTGAACAGACAACCATAAATCAAATCAACGGTGATCCAGCGCGTTATCGAGGAAAAGAAGTCCTGATTGTGGGGACTGTGATAAACAGCTTTGGTGCGCTCGGCCAGGGCGCTTATGAGTTGAGTGACGATACAGGAAAGATCTGGGTGGTCACCCAGCGGGGTGTACCGACAAAGGGCGCGCGCGTCGGAGCCGTCGGCAAGTACATCAACGGAATCAATTGGAGTGGGCGTAGCTTCGGCGCCGCTTTGCAGGAGACTGACCGGAAAGTCAGATAAACCAGTGATGTGATGAGCATAAGGCAATGAGCCGTGGTTGATGATTTTCTCCACCGCTCATTGCCTTTTTGCCTTATTTAAGCACTGGCCGTCGCCGCTTTTGGACGCCCGTGAATCTTGATCGTATCGAAGTCCTCGGCCTGAACAGTAAACTCGTAGTCGCGCGCTGGCTTGTATTTCCCGATCATCTCGTTGAGTTTAATCAGCATCGGTTCGATGAAATCATTCATCCAGGCGGATTCTTCAACTACTTTATGCTGAAGATGCGCTATTTCGTCCTTACTGAGGCCGATGTGGTGAAGCAGGCGCAGCGGTAGGTTCTTGGCCTCCATTATTCCGGTTTCAATGATGTAATCTTCCTTACGAGACTCTAATTCAAGAAGTTGATTGTAAAAAGCATCAGTGTCAGCGAAAGTCAGGCTCTTTTCCATTGTCTGTCCTCCGTGAAAGTTGATGGTTTGAATTAGCACTATCCAATCCTGACAATTGGATAGCGCATTGGTTGCGTCTCAACCGAAACTGTAACTTAACACTTGAAAGGCCATCTCTCCAACCGCGTCAGTGCCAGAATGATTGGCTACGAAATATTAGGGAGAAAGATTACAGGGAGAAAGATTATATGAAATGCTTTCGTCAGTTGGGTAATAAAAATTACGTACTTTTTATTGATGAGTTGGAAGGTAATTCAAGCCAGGCCAAATGTCAACGGGCCGTTTTGTGCGTGGCCAGGGGGGAAGAGCGAATCAGGCTCAATGCCAGTGCAAATAAGCTAAGTGCGACGCAACTAAAAGCAAACCAATCGCCATGCTGAAGGTAGAACGTCTGATTGCGACGCGCCTCTGCCTGCCAGGCCTGGGCTCCTGTGGTAAACATTGGCAATTGGTCGACAACTCGGCCGTCAGCTCGGATCAATGCGCTGATGCCCGTGTTTGTGACGCGTATCAGATCACGATCATTTTCAATCGCGCGCATCCTGGCATGCAGAAGATGTTGTCGCGCTCCGGCTGTGTTCCCAAACCAGGCATCGTTTGAGAGATTGACAAGCAGCGTTGCGCCGTTCTGTACGAATTGTCGGACGATCTCAGGGTAGGCAGCTTCATAGCAGATGAAAGACCCGACGCGAACAAAATTGGTTGTCCGTTCGATGGCCCCCGTAGGGTTTATTTCATTGCCTGAGATGACCGCCGCGCGTTTCGTTTCCAGTTTCAGTGAGTTAACAACCGCCTCTCGGCCCGGTGTGAAGTCTCCGACGATCGCCGGAACGAAACGACCCAGGACGGATCGCAAGGGGATATATTCCCCAAAAGGCACCAGCCGGATTTTGTCATAGCGTTTTAGCCTCTCGGATTCAACGATGTTCTTAGTGCCGGCGCCTGGGCTGATCGTGTGTATACTGTTGAAATAGTTTTCACCTTCCTTGGCAACCGTGTTGAGAATCAGATAGCAGCCGGTCTCACTGGCAAGAGCGTCGAGTTTGTTTCGCAATCCCGGATCGTCGTCGTAAAAGAGGGGAAGCGGTCCTTCAGCCCAGACCACAATACTGGCTGATCTATCCGGCGCGCGTTCAATGCCTTCGCGCGTGAGTTTAATGCTGTTCTCCAGATTGCGAGCGAAGGCTTCAGGCGTATCCGAAGAATTGGGCTGTAGATTCGGCTGAACACCGACAACCGTGACTGTGACAGCGGGCAGTGTTCTCTTCTCAGATGGAGTCTCAGGCAGCATGAACATCATCGCAGCGAGTATCGACAAGGCCGCCGTTGCCCTCGCCACATTCCGTTCCTTAATTTTGAGCAGAAGCACAATAAGCGCACTGATCGTGACGATTTCCGCGCTGATCAAGTAAACCCCACCGGATCGTGACAACCGTGCGATTGGAAAATGCTCTACCTGCGAAACACCGAGCGCGTTCCAGGTCACACCAGTGATAACCGGACGCAGCCATTCGGTCGCTACCCAGACAACCGGAGCCAGCGCAATCGCCCACCAACCGAACCTTCGGACAAGCTGCGACATTGCGCCGGAGAAGATTGCCGGGAAGATTGCGAGAACGGCTGCGAAGAGCAATGCTACCGCATAGGCGACGAGAGTGAGCATCTCTCCAAAATAGACCATCGAATGCGCGATCCAGTTTTCAGCGAAAAATGTAAAGACGATTCCGCTCAGCCATCCGAGCCACAGCGCACGTCGCAAAGTGACGCCTCTTGCGATCACCTGCAACAATGGCGCAAGAGAGACCCATGCAAGGAAAGTTAATTCGAAGCCGGGAAACGAAAGAATAAGCAAAAAGGCCGTCAACAGGGCCATCGTCGACTGCCAGAGAAAGCTCTCAGGCGCCTGTGACAACGTCGAAGAATCAGAAGGAGGCGGGATGCGGGGGGATCTCACTGGCTCTACTTCCTCTGGCTGTTTGATTGAGAGGATTTACAATCACCGCCTTGCGGGCAGTTATCTACAATTTTTACGATGCTGTAACCGGAGTTTTGCAATTCAGTGGTGATCGTCTCTGCTGCTTCACGTTTAACAAATGGGCCTATTTTGATGAGATAGCCCTGGTTACCAGGAATGGCTTCGATCATCGTCTGGACGCGGCGCTGTTCGCGTATCGCGCTGCTCAACTGATCTGCAGCGGCAAAGGTCTGCAGTCCGAGCACTCGCACAGTATAGCCGGTTCCATCCTTCGCCATTTCCATCTGGTTAGCTGGCGACGAGACATAAGTCACCAAGATCCCGGAAGCAAAATAGAGCCAACAGAGCACGGCAATGCCGAAGAAAACTGCCAGTGCCCGTTTGTCTCTGCTCGTGAGATGTCTAATCGCTTTGATCATGAGCTGATTAACTGTCTTGACATGGGCCTGAAATCACTTGCGTAATATATCACGATTTTTGCGCGCTGAAGAGTCCAAGAGAGAATGCGAAACGAGCGAAAATAGACGAAACAAGCGAAAACGGGCTATTTTCGCTTGTTTCGTCTATTTTCGCTTGTTTCGCATTCTCTCTAAGGACAAAATAGCTGCTCAATTCCACCTGGTGATCTGACCCTCAATTTCGGAAAGGATGAAACATGGCCCTTCGGCTGTTTTTTTTGCCTCTGGTACTTTTGCTCACCGGATTAATTACGGTATCCGTTGTTCTAACTAAATCAAACCCCGGTCAATCTTCACCCGGTCAAGTCTCGAATGAAGAGGTAAAAATGCGCGAACGCGCGATGAAGTTACATCGCACTGCCATAGTCGTAGATACGCACAATGACATCACTTCACCGATCACCGATGAAGGATTCGACCTGGGCGCGCGAGATACGAGCGGCAAAACCCAAACTGACATTCCGCGAATGAAGGAAGGTGGGTTGGATGCAGTCTTCTTCTCGATCTACGTTGCGGCGAAGTACGCGCGCGAGGGCGGATCAGCGACTCGCGCCTTCGCGATGATCGATGACGTTTACGAACAGGTCCGCCGCTATCCCGAATCCCTGGAATTGGCGTATTCAGTCGCCGACATCCAGCGCATTCACAGATCGGGAAAGATCGCTGCGCTGATGGGTATCGAGGGCGGGCACGCGATTGAAGACTCTCTGGCGGCATTGCGGATGTTTTACAAACTCGGCATCCGGTATATGACGCTCACACATACAAACACGAACAATTGGGCCGACTCTGCGGGAGGCATCTCCATTCAGGCGGAAAAACGGCATGGCGGTCTAAGCGAATTTGGTAAGGATGTCGTGGGCGAGATGAATCGACTGGGAATGATGGTTGACATTTCTCACGTCGCGGACGATACATTCTGGGACTGCATCGAAGTCAGCCAGGCGCCGCTCATCGCATCACATTCTTCCTGCCGGGCGCTGACGAATGTCCCGCGCAATCTGACCGACGACATGCTCAAGGCAATGGCGAAAAATGGTGGTGTCGTGATGGTCAATTTTTACAATGGTTTCATCAATACCGAGTACGCGAAGGCGGGAATGCCGGCGCCTGCGAAGGCCGCCGACACCGCGACGATGGAGATGTTGATGCAACATTTCGAACACATCATCAAAGTCGCAGGCATTGACCATGTGGGCATTGGATCGGATTTCGATGGTGTGGATGGCAAACTGCCACCTGGGATGGAGGATGTTTCTCGGCTCCCAACCATAACCTATGAATTGCTTAAACGCGGTTATTCTGAAAATGACGTGAAAAAGGTGCTCGGTGAAAACCTGCTGCGGGCGATGGCTGACGTCGAAAAAACAGCAAAGAAGCTGCAAGCCACGGGCGCAAAACCGTCGTTCGCCAAAATCAATAAATAAAAGCTATGACTCTCAAAAAATACGCTCTCACTATTATCGTTATGTCATTGATCGTCTCATCTGCCCTTCCAGCCGAACAACAACAATCTGTCGGCGACAAGCCGAGCCCGAGCGGAGGCAGGACACGCTCTGCCGTGCGCGCGATGAACGGGATGATTGCAACAAGCCAGCCACTGGCTTCTGCTGCCGGTCTTCGCATCCTGCAGCAGGGCGGCAATGCGATCGATGCAGCAGTAGCTGCCGCGGCAGTGCTCTGCGTCGTCGAACCGATGATGGTCAGCCCCGGCGGCGATCTTTTCGCGATCGTCTGGAATGCGAAGAAGAAAGAGCTGAAAGCGCTCAATGCCAGCGGTCGCGCGCCTCGAGCCGCAAGCATCGATGAGCTGAAAAACCGCGGCTTCGACCGGATGCCGCAAAGCGGCATACACGCCGTCACGGTGCCGGGCGCGGTCGATGGCTGGGCTAGGCTGATCGAACGTTACGGCACAATGAAGCTGTCGCAGGTCTTACAACCCGCAATCGAATATGCCGAGCGCGGGTTCCCGGTAACCGATGTGATCGCGGCCGACTGGCAAGTGGGTTTGACCCACAAAGACCAGCCCGACTTTGCTGAAACCTTCCTGCCCAACGGCAGGCCGCCGGCTGCCGGTGAAATATTTACAAATAGGAATCTGGCCAACACTCTCAAAAGGATCGCAGCACAGGGGCCGGAGGTTTTTTATCGCGGTGTGATCGCAGCCAAGATCGTCAGGTTCGCCAGAGAAGAACGCGGACTGCACACGCGGCGCGATTTCGCGAATCACGCCTCGAATTGGATCGATCCGATCAGCACGAACTATCGCGGCAATACGGTCTATGAACTGCCGCCCAATACACAGGGGATGACTGCGCTGCTCTGGCTCAATATCCTCGAAGGCTTTGACCTGCGTTCGCTCGGACACAACACGCCGGAATATCTGCATCTGCTGGCTGAATCCAAAAAGCTCGCTTTCGCCGACCGTGCGCGTCACATAGCTGACCCGGCTTTTTATCAGGCTCCGCTTGTGAGACTGCTCTCGAAAGACTATGCCACAGATTTGCGTAAACGCATCGATCCAAACCAGGTCATGGAGCGTGCAGCATCAAGCCCGGACGGCAGCCCGCAGGGTGGTGAGGACACTGTCTATTTGACAGTTGTGGACAAAGACCGCAATGCGATCTCGCTCATCCAGAGCATCTTCAGCAACTTCGGCTCGGGCCTGGTAGCAGGTGACACAGGTATTCTGCTGCATAATCGCGGCGCGGGGTTTTCTTTCGACCCGAATCATCCGAACAGGCTTGAAGGCGGCAAACGCCCATTCCACACGCTTGTCCCGGCAATGGTCTTTCGCAGCGGAAGGCCGTGGCTGACTTTTGGCGTGATGGGTGGCGATATGCAGACCCAGGGGCATGTCCAGGTCTTGCTTAACCTCATCGATTTCGGGATGGATGTGCAGCGCGCAGGTGAACAGCCGCGACTCCGCCATTTTGAGAGCGGCCTCGCGCTCGAAACGGCAATCGGTGAAGACGTCCGTAACGCGCTAAAAAACAAAGGCCATTTACTTACTACGTCGCCCGGAATGTTCGGCGGCTACCAGGCGATTATGATCGATCCGAAAACCGGGGCGTTGTCCGGCGGTTCGGATCCGCGCAAGGATGGTAGCGCGATGGGTTGGTAATGCCTCGGTAAATGGCGGCAATTGATTGCGGATTGCGGATTGCGGATTGCGGATTTGTCGTTTTCCATGCCTCGTTTTGAACTCAATCCCTGCAAATAAAAAATCCGCAATCCGCAATCCGCAATCCGCAATCAATCGCCGCCATTTACTGAAGCTCACATGGGTTGCTAATTTGATGATGATGCAGGAGCATGATGATATAGAATACAGTACGCGCAAAAATCTCGAGGTGTAATCATTTCAACCCAACCACTCGGAGGACACTGTCGTGAAAAATAAACTCGACCAAGCAAAGAACTCGACCAAGGCGCCATCGCGCCGCGACTTCGTCAAAACTGGTGTGGCGGCTGGAGCCGGATTGCTCATCGTTCCGTCAGCAACCGCTTTTGGCTCGACTGCGAATTCATCACTTGGACTTGGCATCATCGGATGCGGCGGACGCGGCAATTACGACGGCGGACAGTTCGCCAGGAACACAGATGTGCGTGTCACGGCTTTGATGGATTTATTCGACGATCGCCTTGAATCGACGCGCGCAAGCTTCGACAAAATAGCCGAAGAGAAAGGCTACGCGAAGATTTCGCAAACGAACATTTTCAAAGGCTGGCGCAGTTATGAGACCCTGGTCCAATCAAAAGATGTCGACTTAGTGCTCATCACCAGCCCCCCCTATTTCCATCCTGACCATCTCGAAGCCGCAGTCGCCGCCGGCAAACACGTCTATCTTGAAAAGCCGGTTGCGACGGACGTTCACGGTTGTCACCGTGTCATCAAAGCGGGCAAGCAGGCCAATGGCAAGTTGAGCATTCACGTCGGATTCCAGAAACGTTATGACGAGGGCTATCGCACAACGATCGAGAAGATTCATGCGGGTGAAATCGGCGATATCGTCCTGGGCCAGACATTCTATTACACCAACGATCTCGATCGTCAGAACAAGGATGGAATGCCCGAGCTGGAAGCGCGCATCCGCAACTGGGTCTTCGATAAAGCCCTCTCCGGCGACATCCTCGTTGAGCAGAACATTCACATCATCGATGTTGTGAATTGGGCACTCAAAGCGCATCCGGTCAAAGCGTCGGGAATCTGCGGTCGCGCCATGCGAAAAGAGGTCGGCGGTATTCCAGCCGAATTCCTGTGCAACGACCATTTCATCCTGACATACTACTATCCCAACGACGTGCATATCAGCTTCAATTCGAACCAGTTCAAGAACAAGGGCTATCGCCAGCAGGGTGAGCGCTTCTTCGGCACTCTAGGCGTGAGCGAAACGATGCAGAGCAGCCCGGCGAAGATCACCCTCAACAAAGAGCAGGGCATCAAAGTTTATGAGGGGCCGGTCAATCTGAACACGGGTATCCAAGTGAAGATGAAGGCTCTCGTTGAAAGCATCAAGAGCGGCAAATTCGAAAATCAGGCCGAGCAGGGCGCAGATTCTACGCTGACCACAATCCTCGGAAGAATGGCTGCCTATTCGGGCAAAGAGGTGACGTGGGAGAAGATGTTCAAATCCGACGATAAGTGGAACACCAAGCTCAAGCTCGACAACCTTGGCAGTAACAGCGCAGTTTCGATGAAAGGCTAACCATAAACATTTAGAAAGCGGAATTAACCACGGATCAACACGGATGCGACGGATAAGCGCGGATTTAATCCGCGTCTATCCGTCGCATCCGTGTTGATCCGTGGTTAATTATTATATCTGCCGTAATCGGATCGTGATCGGAAATCTGTCCGCCATTCTCATTTACCAATCCGGCGATGCTCTGGGGGCTGCGGCTCACAATCCCGCTCGCTGAATCGATGAGATCTCCATCGCCAAGCGGTTTTATTCCTCGTCCGACAATCCAATCCAGACGAAAATCAAGCCGATGATTGAACCGCGACATCCTCTGCTCAAATGCATCAGCAAGAAATTTGGGCAGTGTGGTGCGGTCCTCAAATCCGCGCATTGGCACGATGCATGTCGTCGCTGAATTGTTGAAGCCCCGTTCGGTGAAACCGTTCTCGCGCAAATGAGTAAACAGCGGTTCTGAAGGTTGCGGGTTAGCGAAGATATGTTCCAAGCGTCCCTTGTCTGCGAATGACAACCGCAGCGATGCGCGAATTGTTCGGTACCATCCACCACGAGCAATAGCATTCGTGTTGAAATCACCGGCGATGATTGCGGCATCGGCAGTCCCCGCAAGTTGTAAGGCATCGATGATCGCCTTTATCTGTCGCGCACGACAGGCGGGCGTCTGGCGTACCTCGAGATGCGTGCTGACGAAAGTCATTTTGCGGTCATTGATTTCGACTTCGGCGGCAACGGCGTTGCGTGTGCCGATCCGTTTTTCCACATGCTCGTAATGTTTGAAACAGATCGGCAGCTTTATGATTCGTGGATTGTGCAGTTCGTATCGCGAGAGAATCGCATTGCCCTGCAGCGCGATAGTGTTCTCGCCCGGCATCTTCAAATCTTCACCATAACCTTTCGAGAATTCGAGATAGGCCGGCGCAAAGAGCACGTGCATCCCGAGCGCTTTGCCGAGCTCGCGCGCGACGAAACGATGTCCCGACCGATTCATGCCCACATCAGCCTCATTGATCGAGATCAGATCGGCATCGCGCAAAACCGCATGCTCCAGAAAGGTTTTGCTTACCGCATCGAGGTGTTTGCCTTTCTCGATATTCCAGTGCGCAATACGAACAAAATCGCGGATGTGCAGTTGAGTTTTACGAGCCGGATATAATCGCGGAATTCCAAGAAGCTCAGCCAGGTAGGAGCTGTGGCGTTGATAGGCTTCAGAGGCGCGTAATTCACGGAAGGTCTTGAAGCCTCTCAACTCGGCGATCAGTGATTGATTGTCAGAGTATTCCAGTGTTTCGCTATTATCGCCTGTTTCGTTTTCTCTCTTCACTTCTTATTTTGATATTTGCCCAATGCTTCGCGCAACTCTTCAGGGATCTCAACCGAACGCTCAGCAGCATAATCGATCCAGGCAGTGACGCTATTTGCCGTTGCGACAAGCTCGTCCGTGCCGTGCAAGAACAACCCATAGCTCATCCTGAAACTTCGATGTCCGATTGACTCAACTCGGGCGCCAACATCAACGATCGCCGGAAAGACGACTTGCTGAATGAAATCGCAGGAGACCGAAACGAGCGTGGGCCCTTGCGAGTTGTTCCCCTGCCTTCCGGTGATGCCGATTGTACGAAACATCTCGACACGCGCCGATTCGAGATAGGTAAAATAGACGGTATTGTTGACGTGCCCCATCGAGTCCATGTCACCCCAACGTACCTCGATCTCTTTCCAGAATGTGTATTGATCGCGCGTCATGGTCTGATCTGTCATTGTCATGCTAATTCCTGTTCGTGCATCTCGCGCAGCCTGAACTTCTGAATCTTGCCCGAAGCAGTCAGCGGGAATTCACTGACGAATCTCACATAACGAGGAACTTTGAAGCGCGCGATCCTGCCCTGACAGAAATCTCTCAACTCGTCTTGATTTGATGCCATTCCCGGTTTCAGCCTTACAGCTGCGGCAACCTCTTCGCCGAAAAACTCGCTGCTCACCGCGTAAACGTAAGCGTCAGAGACTGCCGGGTGCTGGCGCAACAGGTCCTCGATCTCTTTGGGCGCAATATTCTCTCCCCCACGAATGATGATGTCCTTGATGCGCCCGGTAATTCGCACATAGCCATCCTCGTCAATCACCGCCTGATCTCCGGTTCGCAGCCATCCTTCTTCGTCAATCACCGCGCGCGTCGCATCGTAGTTATTGTAATAGCCCTTCATTACATTGTAGCCGCGCACACACAGCTCGCCCGGCTCGTCGCGCCCGAGAGTATGGCCCGCCACCGGCTCAACAATTTTCACTTCCATTTCCGGCAGGACTTTGCCGACAGTCTGCGTGCGATGTTCGATCGTGTCATCGCGCGGAGTCTGCGTGATGCCGGGCGATGCCTCGGTTAAACCGTAGA
Source organism: Acidobacteriota bacterium (assembly GCA_022614735.1). Taxonomy (GTDB): domain Bacteria; phylum Acidobacteriota; class Blastocatellia; order RBC074; family RBC074; genus JAKEHZ01. The sequence goes on from JAKEHZ010000275.1 coordinate 12,698, forward strand.
TGATCGTGATCTCGCGCAGATTCATCTCATCGATCGCGCGTCTCATCAGCGGCTCAGGGCAGAGCGCGCCGGCCATCACGCCCGTGCGTAATGACGAAAGATCGAACCGCTTGAACTCCGGGTCCTCCATTTCAGCTAGAAACATCGTCGGCACGCCGTAAAGCGATGTACAACGTTCCCTCTCGACGGTCTCCAAAACTTTGCGTGCATCGAAACTCTCAATCGGGCAGAGGCAGGCGCCATGAGTGTAGCTGCCAAGCACAGCGATCACACATCCGAAGCAATGAAACAGCGGCACGCAGAGACACAGTCGGTCCTTCGGGCTGTAGCCCAATCCACAACCGAGCCAGTAGCCGTTGTTGACGAGATTTCGACTTGAAAGCATCACCCCCTTCGGGAAACCCGTAGTGCCCGATGTGTACTGCATATTGATGATATCGTCCAATCCGACCTGGCTTTCACGCGCATCGAGCTCTCCCTCGTCGACGCCGCCTGCAAGTTCACGCACTCTCTGATAAGGGATAAATCCTTCGGGGCTATCATCGCCTTCACCACGACTGATGAAGATCGATCGTTTTAAGTTCGGTAAACGGGAATTGCCGATCGCGCCGATCTCACGAAGCACACTGATGTAATCAACATCTTTGAATCCGCGGATCGCGATGAGCGTCGCGGCCTCGCACTGGCGAAGCAGATAATCGAGCTCGTGCGCGCGCAAAGCAGTATTCACCGTCACAAGGATCGCGCCGATCTTCGCGAGCGCAAACTGCAGCACGATCCATTCGGGCACATTCGTAGCCCACAACGCCACGCGTTCACCGTGCTCGACCCCGCAAGCCATCAATCCGCGCGCGATCAAGCGGGCCTCGGCTTCGAGCTCGGCGTAAGTCAAACGCAGATTGCGGTCTGAGTAAACGAGCGCTTCGTGGTCGGGAAGGGCTCTGGCGAGATGCGTGAGCAGAGCGCCGATGGTGAGATCACGATAGGGTGGAGGTTGATTGGTCATGACTAGATACCGACTGAGTGTTCAGTAAAGAGAGATGAAGAGAGAATACGAAACAAACGAAAATAACAAAACAAACGAAAAATTTTAGGCTTTTTCGTTTGTTTCGTTATTTTCGTTTGTTTCGTATTCTCTCTTCTTTTTCCCGACCTTCTGGAAAAACATGACATATTCGTGCTTGAAGATATAGAAACCGCCGGCCAGGGCGCGATAACGCCAGATATTTTCCAGATTACGTTTGGCGCGATTACCCTGCATATCCTTGACCACAATGCTTTTGAGCTTATAACCACGATCCAAGACTTCTTGCATGCAATGAAAGCCGAGAGGTATCCACTCACTTCCTGCATACATATCGCCAATAACGAGCACGAGGAATCGAGTTGCTTCAAGGAAAGGCGTGACCACGTCTACAACCTGACCGATCTTTTGCCTGAAAACTTCGACGCTCGGACAATTTGAGATATCTTCTGAGAGGTCCGAGAACCTGATGATTGAATGGTAAGGCGGATGAAGAATCACGAGCTGACATTGTTCTCTGTCAATTTTTTTGAGGGCTTTGGTGATCAGCCGCTGCGCAACAACTGAGTTACAACTGTCTCCTGTCACCACCTGTGTGGTGATCTCGTGTGGATTGTTCTGACTTTCAATACGTTCCGCCGCTTGTTGAGCCAGTTCAGATTTGAGCTCGATTCCGACCCCGTGACGACCCAGACGCCGGCACTCAATCAAAGTGGTGCCTGAACCCAGAAAGGCATCCAGGACAACATCGCCGCGCCTGGTATAGCGACGCATGGCCTGATAGGGAATTTGCGGAACGAAGTTACCGTGATAATCAGCGAGATGCACACCGCTTCTGTCACGTTCAGGAATTAGCCAGAGTGAATCGGTAATTATTTCCGAATATTCACGCCACCGGTCGAGGTCAAGATCGTTAAGAGAAGATTTTTTTTCAGCTCTGTTTTGCCAGGTCATATCTATTTGCCAACCGAACGCTCATACTCACTCTTCAGCAAGCTCATCATTTCATCACGCCGATCATACAACCGTTTCAATGGTCGTGGCTCGCGTTTAGCGAACGCATAGGCTGTGATCAAGGGCAGCGCAATGGTGGAATCGACATAGCAAACGACTGTGCCCGGCAATTGATCGGGGTCAATCTTGCCCCAGCTCACTGCTTCGGATGGCGTCGCCCCGCTAAGCCCGCCAGTGTCCTGGCGTGCGTCCGTCAGTTGCAGAAAGAGATCGTGCCCTTTCTCTTCGATGCCGAGCACTTCCTGAATCTGCGGCTCGGTCTGCAAGGCGAAGTTCTTCGGGCTGCCCCCGCCGCAGATGAAAATTGCCGATTTGCCTCCGGACCGTTTGGCTGAAAGCACTAATGCTGCAGTTTCGTTGACGTCAGTCGATGGATTGATTCGCAGCTTGCTTCCCTTCAGTTCCATCGCGGCAACGTTCATCCCGATAGAACTGTCGCCCGGTGATGAAGTGTAGAGCGGCACGCCACAGCGATAGGCCGCAGCGAGCAAAGATTGATTCTTCAATCCTAGCACGCGCTCGCGTTCGGTGACGTACTTGCCGCAGAGATAATGGAACTCTGCCGTCGACATCTCACGCTGGAACTCATCGGCGCAGATGATCTCGCGGAAGAAGGCGTCGGTCGAAAGCAGCACTTCGTAATCAAAGAAGATGTCGTAAATGCGCACGACGCCTTCCTCGCGCAACACCACGTCGCTGATCTGGTGGCTCCCGCGATGCATCGAAAGGCCAAGTCCAAAATGAGTATCGTGATAAAGATTCGCGCCGGTTGTGATAACCCAGTCGATGAAACCAGCTTCAATCAAGGGAATGATAGCGGAGATGCCAAGGCCGGCAGGCGTCAATGCGCCAGTGAGTGTCAATCCCACAGTCACGTCGTCCTGCAGCATTCGTTCGGCGAAGAGCTGAGCGCCCTCACGCAGACGAGCAGCGTTGTATGCCAGGAAATTATCTTCAATCAGTCGGACAATTGAAATGTCTCTGGAGATTGGCGTTGGCGCGATGCGTTTGCCTTGCAGGTACTTGCTTTCGTTCATTGTTCACCTCCGAAAATAGTTCGTAGTACCGGCTTCAGCCGGAAGCGGCTCGTTTACGAGCCTTGCAGGGCGTCTGACGACGCCGCTTCCGGCTGAAGCCGGTACTACGAAC
>JAKEHZ010000276.1 GCA_022614735.1 Acidobacteriota bacterium
AACGTGACCTCTATTGTTTCACCGAATACTGGTTCTCGTTGCTGATCTAATTCCAGTTCCATTTGCATATTCATAAGTCCTCCTTCATTCGCAAAGCCAGTTAGACAATCCAGTTCTCAATCACTTGCTCAGCCAGAAGAGCGCTAAAAGAGCAATTGGCATACCAATCCCTGCAAGCTATAAGTAAATCGGTTAATCTTGCGCTGATATGAGAACTTGCGCTGGTCAGCGTGGCCGGTAAGCCTTTCGCGCTATGTTTCGGAGCACACTATGCGGACCAATATTGCGGATTATTCCCCAAGACGATGAACAAAAAGACGCAGAGCAGGCTCAAGGCGGAACGTCACTTCAGTGTGAGGTTCGACATCCACTAACAGAGCAGAACGATCTTGCCCGTCACGCCTCCTGCTCCGAGCAAGTCATGAGCCCGCCTAATCTCCCGCAAGGGGATTCGCTCCGCAATGATCAGCTGTTGACAGTGGGTTTCAGTTGTGTGAGTAGATCGTAGCGCGGAGCGCCGCAAAGCAAAGGGTCCTGGGCGGAAGCGATCTGGAAGGTTTGCTGTACATTTATCTGACGCTGGGGAGCCGATGGAGGGAAATCAATGAAAGATGCGAAAAGGACCCACAAGAAAGATCTCGAAAGGATGACCAAGGCCGAACTGATTGAGGCGCTGCGGGCGCCCCAGGCTGAAATCCAGAGATCATCCAAACCCGACAACGAACTGAACGACAACCTGACCGCGCGCAAGGAAGCCGAAGAGGCGTTGCGCGAGAGCGAAGACCGCCTGACCGGCATCATCAATTCGGCGATGGACGCCATCATCTCGGTGGATGACAGACAGCGCATCACCATCTTCAATGCGGCGGCCGAGAAGATGTTCGGTCATTTGGCGGCGGAAGTGATGGGGCAACCGATCTCAAGCCTTATCCCCGAGCGGTTCCGCGCCGCGCACGAACAACACATCCACCGCTTCGGCGCGACCGGAAGCGATGACGGCTGCGATCCCTTGCTTTCTGGCGGGCCACTGCTCGATGAGGTCAAGCTTGGCTCGTATGTTTTCGTAAGCAACAGGTACGCCCTGCTCACGTGCCGTCCGCTTCTCGCGCATCTCGCGTTCGAGTTTGAGCGCCTCACAATGCAGATCGCGGCGACGTGCAGTCGCCTCCTCGGTATCACGCGAGGCCTGTTTATTGAGCGCTTCAAGTTGCCTGCGGGCCTGATCGAGGCGATTCTTGAGCAGCTTTTCTTCATCCTCCAACCGTTTTTTCTCTTTCCCTTTCTCCTGCTCCAGTTGCCGTTTGTAATCCTCCAATTCTTTTGGCGTAAATTTCAGTGCCGGCGCTATCTCGAGCAGCTCAAGGTAGCCTTTGTTGATGAGTTGAGAAAGCGGCAGCCAATTGGAAGCTTGTGTGAACGCTGCCGAGGCATTTGGCCAGATCAGCAAAAGCAAAATAGAAGTAGCTGTGATCCTTTTATATATATTAGTCATTCTCTTAAACATTCCGTTAGTTTCAATAGAGTAAACACGTAACTGTCAGAATACTGTTTGCAACTTGGAGACCATTCACAAATAGCCTGCGTCAATGGCCTGAGCATACTTGGCTTTTATCGATGCGCGTACTGTTCCGTGGAAGTGCACCGCACGGGAAAGGTGATCGGCACGATGTATGAACTCTTTGAAGCCCTGACGCTGAAGGCGTGGTAACGCTTTCGGGAGAGGTGGATACCTATGCGGAGAAAATAGCGGCAGAGCGAATTAACCCACTATTGGGGATAACATTGCGCAATAATCACCAGAAATCCTCGATGAAACATCAATGCTCCCACTAAACTCATTGAACTTGTTTCTTGAACTTTGCGGCACGTTGATTGCTTTATCCGATCATCGTCAAACAAAAGGTCTTTGAAGGCGCCACGAAGCGCGAAGATGGAATGAGTGAACGATTGCAAAATCAGTAACTCCATTGCCCATACCAGGTGGGCGATGAGCCCTTGAACCTAGCATCTGCCGGATGCAACGCAGATGTGATATGCAGGTTCCGAAAGGCATCGGTGAGCGAGATGCAGACTGCTTATTCGATGCCTGGCTAAGAGACAGCAAGGTGAGCTTTGGCGAAGCGGGTCTCAACCCGCGAGGAGTAATCCTCCTGCCACGCAATATTCTGCATAACTCGCAGGCGAATACCCGCGAGCGCGCGGGGCAGCGGATGAATTCGGCGGTGTGCACAACTGCCGGATTGCCGAGACCGCAGGCTTTAATCGTCGCGGTCCAAAGGCGAAGCAGATCAACCTGGATCTACCTTGTTTCTATCCGGAAGCCGTTTTTCGACGGTGTGGGTTGCCATTAACTTGGATTAACCGCCACCCTCGCTGTCTCGTAGAGTCTGTCTTCGTGAACGTGGGAGGCTTGCAACAGAATGCTAAGGTGAGCATGCCCCGATGTCTGTTGCGAGCGTCAGTGCGGTCATAGTACTCAGAGCGCAGGAAAGCTGCGCACAAGGGGAAGGACCGTAAGGGGTTGACATTTCTTAGCTCCCCTTCGCGGCAACAGTCTGGTGAAAGCCGGGCGATCCGAGAGGAGCCCGCAAGGTCTTTTCGGTGGAAGCTGCGGAGAATGCGGGATGACAAGACCGGGAGCAATTCCGGTGGCGGAAGGCCAGCCTCTGATGAGCCGAGTGTGATGAAAATCACCTGCCCGGTTCTGAAAACGATATGGAGCGTGTTTGCGATTCGAGCAGATCCGCTCCATATCTCTTTATAGCCAGTTTTTCCTCACACAGAGCGGTATCGCTCAATATCTCAGGAACAGATTTCAGCATATCGAAAGGAGAAAGTTATGGCTAAGACTGCTTGCAAAACACCAAGAGAGCGAAAGAGCAGCTAATCCTGTTTGAGGCATATATGAAAGGAGCATCAAGATGAAAGTTCAAGATGTCATGACAAGCAACGTTAAAACCTGTCGTCCCGAAACTAATCTGGCGGCGGCGGCGACGATCATGTGGGATGGGGATTGTGGTGTGATTCCCGTGGTAAACGATGAGGGCAAAGTAGTTGGCATGATTACGGACCGCGACATCGCGATCGCCTCAGCGACCAGGGGTCGCCTGGCCTCCGATATTCCCGTGAGCGAAGTCATCACAGGTCAGGTCTATTCCTGCGCTTTGGATGAAGACATCAAATCCGCATTCAAGACCATGCGACACGAGAAGGTGCGACGACTCCCCGTCGTCAACGATGATGGCTTACTCCAGGGGATTCTGTGCATGAATGATGTCGCCCTCCGCGCTGAGGAAGCAAGAGGCAAGCACGTTCCGGAGATCTCCTACGAAGACGTCATGAGCACGATGAAAGCAATCTGCGACCATCGTCCAAGAGCAGCTTCCGCCGTCGCGTAGAAAACGTGAAACACGCGAAATACTCGAAATTCGCAAAAGTATTGATCTGAGTATTTTTCGTACGCTTCATTTCATTTCGCGTGTTCTTCATTCTTTCTTATTTACCCGATACCGATAAGGGTGAATTTTTGAATAGATCGAAAACAAGCGACTCGCCTCTTTTATGAGGCGAGTCGCACAAAATGTCGAACCTGGGAGTGTGATCACACTTAGGCTCAGTGAGGATTGACCTATGGATTCGGTATCCCAGCGACACTAACAAGAGACATGCGCTTAACTGCTCGAATGACAATCCGCCGGAATGAAAAGGAGAGGCAATATGAAAGTCCGGGATGTAATGACCAGTAACGTACGATATTGTGAACCTACGACCAATCTCGCGGCTGCCGTAGCGATGATGTGGGAGCAGAATTGTGGTGTCTTGCCCACCATAAACGATCAGGGCCGAGTCATCGGCGTCATCACTGATCGCGATATCTGCATGGCAGCGGCAACCAGATCCAAACTTGCTTCGGAGATCACGGTCGGCGATGTGATCTCAGGAAATGTTTACGCCTGCTCTCCTGGTGATGACGCCGAAGCAGCCCTCGCAACGATGCAGCTTCACCAAGTGCGGCGGCTTCCTGTTATCGGCGATGATGGCTCGCTGCAAGGCATTCTGTCGCTCGACGATGTGGTGCTGCATGCCAAAAAAACGAAAGGTAAAACGCCCCCCGGAATCTCTTATGGCAAGGCGATGGACACTCTTAAAGCGATCTGCGTGCATCGTGGCACAGCCTCAACCGAACAAATACAACTTTCACAACAATCAAGAGAACAACTGTCAGGGCAGACGTCTGAGCAGCCGACAGAGCAAATGCTCCAGGCAGACAGAGAGCGATCTCGAGTCTTTAGGTTAAAGAGCGATGCTCAGCTCAAACACGAAGTGCTTGAGGAACTCAAATGGGACACCCGTGTTGATGAAACAACGATTCGAGTTGAAGTAACCGATGGGATGGTCACACTGGCAGGTACGGCGCCTACTTATGCAGCTTTCAGAGCTGCGCAAACAGCCGCCCATAGAGTTGCTGGGGTACTTGATGTGGTCAACGACATTCAGGTCAAAGTGCCAAGGACGATCGCTCGATCGGATACCGATTTAGCCATGGCGGTGCGGCAGGCGCTCGCATGGGATGTTTTGGTCCCCGAAGAACGGATTGCGACCACGGTATCCAGAGGTTTGATCACACTCGAAGGGACTGTTGATAGCCTGCGCGAACGAGAGGAAGCTGGGCAGGCAGTACAGAGACTTTCAGGTGTTCGCGGAGTGCGTAACAAAATCACCGTCAAACCTCCAAAGGCTAATCGTGGAGATGTGCGAAAGGCGATTGAGGAAGCCCTCCAGCGATGTGCCGAATATGAGGCTGAACACATCACAGTAAGGGTAACTAACGGCAAAGTGACTTTGACGGGCCGGGTCGGCTCCGGGTTTGAGAAGCGTGCAATAATAGAGACTGTAAGCCATGCGCCCGGCGTCAAGATTATTGACGATCAGCTTCAGATTAGAGCTCAAAGAGAAATTGTCGGAACTAGAGCTGGGAAATTCAGAAGCAGGAGTGGTAGATCTGAAGCGAGCGCATCTCGCTGATTCTGACCTGATATAAATGAAAGCAGCATCACCTTGTGATACCAACTCAGTGATTCCTACCTTTTTTGCTTGCCGGTTTCAGGCGCAGCCGCCTCCCTAAGCTGCTGCGCTGCGCGATCAAGCAGGTTGCGCACCTCTTCATCTGTCAGTTGCGGGAAATGGTCGTACCACAATCCAACAGCGACGAATGGTTCCGGCGTCTCCAGGCATGTGATGACCACATGATTCTTTATCCGCTGAAGTTCGTTACAGGTGGAAGCTGCCGCGACGGGAACTGCGATGACGATCTCGGCTGGGTGCCGTCTTTTGAGCGCCTCAACCGCTGACCGCATAGTCGTGCCTGTCGCCATGCCGTCGTCAATCAGATAGGATCGAGCCTATTCCCGCCCTTTCAGAAGGGGCCAGCGACTAATGGGCATGGGCTTTCTGTGTCACTCTCTCGGCCGCATCGTGGGGCTGATGCCCTGTTTCGATGAACGATTTCATCCGCATTAAATCGGCTGTCATCTCGCTCTTCGGATCAGCGCCGAACAGCTTTGCCAGCGCGTGACCTGCTGCGCCAGCCGGCGGATGGTAAGACATCTTGACTTCGACCCGCGTGCCCCCGCTTCCATTAGCCTGGAACCGTACAATGCCTTTCTGTTCAATCATTGATCCTTCCACGCTCTCCCAGGCCAGCATCTCATTGGGCGTCTGTTTCGTGATCACCGCTTCCCATTCAACCGGGATGCCCGCTGGACCTGCGACCTTCCAGTGGTAGCGGCCATCGCCGAGTTTTTTCACCTCGAGCACTCGCGACATGAAGTGTGGGAAGTCTTCGTGCCGATTCCAAACTTCATAGACCTTCTCAATCGGCGCGTTGACGTTGATGGCCTTTTGAATGCCGATACCGGGGCCGCCGCTCAGGCCGATCAGGTCCCTCATCTCCAGATTGGTTAGCCCACGCGAAAACAATGCAAGGCCGGCGATCTCAAGCGCGCGGCCAAGTATATCGTGGCGTCGCGCGCCATATAACGCCAGGGCGCCACCCGCCGTCCCCGCAAGCAAACGCGGCCCCGGCGCCCAGTTGGATTGCATCAACTCAAATCTGCGCCTGTTTCGTTCTCTACCGCCCTGCAAATCGGGAATATTGCCCGCCTGCGCGTGCGCCTCCAGCTTCTCCAATACCTCCGTCACACCATCAACAGAAAAGACACCGTGGAGTAAAGCGTCAACTTCGTGAGCCAGCACATGACCGCTCAAAGTCACCTTTCCTTCTTTGCATTCAACCTTGATCGCGTGGGGGTGTGAGACCAAACGGCCAAGCCGCGTTTGCACGCGCGCCTTCAGCACATCATCATCGACATCCTCACTTCTGAAAATAGACTTCACCTCCGCTTCCAGCCCTGCCAGGCGATTGTTTAAATCACGCGATGCTTTCCCGATGGCCTTGTCCGCAACGTTCAGCGTATAGACTACTTTATCGCGCACTTGCGCGCGGCGGCGTTTGCCTCGGTTCGGGTCGAGCATATACATCAGGCCGGCGCCTAGACCTAACCCCATCAGAATCTGACTTCCTTTCATAAAATCCTCCTTTATATGCAACTAGGTTCTTTTTCTTAGCCAGCAAGATGTATGCCGACAGAATACGAAATGAAAGTGAAAAATTAGCACTCGATACCGGTTTGTTGCGCACTGGCCAGTCAATGGAAAAACTGATGGGAGGTCGCGATTGCGTGCAATTGCGCAACCACTGGGTAACCTTTCACCAAACATCGTGAATCTACCCATAGGATGATCTTCGGGTCACCAAAATCATTTAATCGACGGCTGAGCTTCACGGCATAATGCTTGCCCAATGGGGGATGGGGGAATTTATGTTTGAAACTATCTGTGCGCGAATACGCCGGTGCGAGAGAGAGGTTTTAGAGCCGACGATTGAATTGGCCATCGAGATCGCTCGCGAAGGGCGCGAGGGTCGCCGGATCGGCACTCTTTTTACTCTTGGCGATGCAGATCAAGTGTTGGCGCATTCGCGTACTCTCATCCTTGATCCGCTCGCCGGCCATCCGGCAGAAGTCAAACACATCATGGACCTTAACCTGCGCGGCACGATCAAGGAACTAGCCCAACTCGACGGGGCATTCGTGATTTCGGACGGAGGCGTGGCGGTTTCAGCCTGTCGCTACCTGGATGCGACCGCATCAGATATTGACCTTCCGTTCGGCCTCGGCAGCCGCCATCTGGCGGCAGCTTACATCTCAAAGGTAACACGCGCGGTTGGAATTGTCGTTTCTGAAAGCGCCGTGGTGAGAATATTCGATGGCGGACAAATGATCGCCGAGATTATGCCCGAGTTGTGGCTACTAAGTCGCCTCAATATCCATATGCGCGTACCGTTTTCTGAAGAACACATCAGCGATTTGACCGTGCTCGTCAAACAGCCGTGAATGGCCTTTCAGATATTACTTTCACCAGGGAAATTAAGCTCTGTCCCAATGTCGAAACAAAACTCACCTTGCACTATGTGATTTCACTCGAAGCTTCACCCATTTTTGGATGATTTTCCGCCCTCGGGGCCGTCAATCCAATAAAATCGTTCTGAGATCTGCGGTGCGTTCAATGCCCATCCCGAACAACATCACGTTAGGTTCCCCGGGAAACTGAGGATTTGCAATCAATCCACAGTTGCTCTCCATTCTGCCAGACCCTGGTTCCCATTTCTGTCGAAAGAGCGCGGATTCGATCAGCGATGGCTTCTTTACCTTCTCCAGTGGCAAGATTCACTTGACAGTCGGAAATCTGCACTGGAATCAACTCGATCTGCTGAACTATTTTCTCTGTGACGTAAAGCCGAAATAGCAAGCCGCGGTCGTTACGAAGACGCGGATCAACCGCATAATAATCCACAAAATCACCGGCATCGTAGATGATCGGCCGACCTTGATAGATTTCAATTCCCTGAAAGACGTGCGCGCTGTGACCGTGATAGACATCAGCCCCGGCGTCAATCACCGCGTGCGCAAATTTGCGGAAGAGCGCAGAAGGACGCTCAACCATATTCGGGCCACAGTGAATCGAGAAGATCACCAGATCAGCACCTCCCGCGCGAGCCTGTGCGATACTATCGCGTACAGGCTCAAGGGAACTCTCCTTAAGCGAGATCTCGATCCAGTTCGTGCCAGGAGTGAGCTTTGTCGCAACCCAGCCCGGTTCGTTATCTGTAAAAGATAACAACCCGAGGTGCATACCCTGAGCCTCAAGCAATGCAGGCCGCCTCGCCTCATCAATGTTTCGTCCAGCGCCAGCGTGAGCAATGTTATGACGGTCAAGAAGATCGAGCATCTCAAGAAATGCTTCTTCCTCGTAATCGAGAACGTGGTTATTGGCCAGAACCACACCATCAATGCCGGCCAGCAACAGGGACGAAACAGCCAACGGGTCTGCGCGAAAGTGAAAAACCTTTTCCCATCGCGACCATCTGAACCTGATCACTTTGCGCACAATGACGCTTATCAGAATCTGATTGTCTGTCATGACCAAACACGCAGGCCGGAAGAGCATTTTGCATCGGCGAAAAAATCAGTTCGTCTATCGGACGGGCCGCTCTTCCGGCTTGTGCTATTTAGTTCAATGGTTGTCATTACTCGTAAGCCTGCGTGCTTTCACTCAAATTGTGGGGGAGATCGCGCACTCAATGGCGATTTTATCGATGCTGCAAGCCAACTAACCTTCAAGCCTACCGAAAACAATAGCACCCCTTCCGGCACATTTATTGCTCCTTCGATTGCCACCGAACAGATAGATTACTTACCAACAACCAACAGTATGTTAAAGAGGAGGTACCAAGCGATGTGTGATTATTCACTACTCGGTATGCCAAACCGTTTAGCCGTAGAAGGTGAAGAATTAGTCGTTCACCGGTTCCCTACATTATCACTGGGACTCACAACTCCGTCTGGACTGCAGGTTCTCGCGGAGACAGAGGTTGATCAAAAGAGATCTAGTTTCTGGTCAACGATCAAAAACTGGTTCGTTGTGGAGCCCGTGCAGTCAGCACTTGCGGTTTGCATTCCACCAGGCGCGCGATTGTTTTTGCAAGACATTCCTCAGCACTTGCAGCGCGAGTTAGATGTGGCAGAGTGTGAAGAGGTTACATTTACACAACTGAGCGCTCAGCCCAACACCTATCGCGATGCCGTTCGTTTTAACAATGGACGCGAGGTTTTGCTTCAAAAGCTCGAACCGGAGCAACGGGTAAAGGTGTTATGCCTTTCACTGCCTGATGAAGTGGTTGAGCAACCAATGATTGGGCTCTCCCACGCTCATCGAGCTTTGTAAGAAGCAATAACAGGGTGGAAAACAAAGTTGGAATCTGCATTGCTGCAGGATGCTTTAGCTCCTTCGGGTAAGGTTACCCCTGAGGGAAAGTTACAAATCCCGCGGCGTGCAAAAGGGGTTGTTTTGTTCGTGTCCGGAAGCAGCTCTTCATGATAGATGAATCGAGCGGTGTTGAGCATCACCGGTACAGATGGTACGGCTGACAATGAGCTGGCTGAAAACCTGCGAAACTCCCGGCGTTGACCACGCTATCCGCTCAGCATCCGCTTTTTCGCGCAACGAGCGGACAACACCTGAAAGCGTCACGACTCCATCGTGGGCCTCCACTCTTATCTGGCGCTCGCCAAATATCGAACTGCGGGCGAGCGCGCCTTCAAGATCGCGTTCTATGTCAATCGTGGAGATCTTTGGCTTGATCTTGATCTCATTAAATACATTTCTGACTCCCCGCAAATACTTCACAGCTTCTTCAGCAGACTCCTTCTGGTATGCCCACTCGACCTCCCCTTCAAGCACCAGATTACCGTCTTTTACGATTACTACGATCCTATCCTCCGGTACGTTGGTGCGTGTTTCCAGAGCATGGACGGCAATTTGAGTGAGGTCCTGATCGGTCAGTGTAGATGAAGAGGCTCTGACCTGAATATCGTTGGCGATCCCCCTCACACCTGAGACGAGTTTCACCGCCCTTTCAGCGGCCAGCTTTTCAGCATAGGTGTCCACGAAACCGGTCAGAGTGACAACGCCTTCGTAACCACTCACTCCTATCTCGGTTGAAGTCACTTCCGGCTCCCAATCGAGCTGTTTAATGACGAAGTCGCGCAATTGATGATCTGTCATATACGGTAATACTCCTTCAGTTCAAACTCTATGCCGTCAAAGCGGCAAAATACATAGTTATTGCTGTGTCAGATTACGTGAAAAGGAGAGCGAATCAGGTTCGGGTTATTTGACATTCACCTCCACCTGCTTCGGCTTTGCCTCCTCGCGCTTGGCAATTGTCACGCGTAACACACCATCCTTATATTCCGCGTTGATCTTATTCGGATCAGCAAACGTTGGGAGTGTAAAGCTCCGCATGAACTCGCCGTAGCTGCGCTCGATGCGATGATAATTCTCTTTCTTCGCCTCTTCTTCGAACTTCCGTTCACCCCGAATCGTAATCAGATTGTTTTCCAAACTGACCTGAATGTTTTCCTTCTTTACCTCGGGTAGTTCAGCTTTGACGATAATCTCGTTATCGGTTTCGTAGATGTCACAAGATGGAGCCCAGGTCGTCAATGACCAGCTCTCTCCTTCAAAAGGCGTAAAGAATCTGCCAAAACCTTCTCCCAAGAGCCGTCTCATTCCCTGCTCGAAGTTGCGGAAAACCGGATCTTTTGAAATAAGCCCACCAAAAGCTTCTTTGGGAGCAATCGCTGTTCCGGATTTGTTTGCCATAAATTTTCCTCCATCCCGAATTGTTTCGTGTGAATAACAGCGAGAGAAAAATCCCTCACTGCTCAAGTCTGAATCTAAGTTTGAAAAAAAATATCGTCGAACCTTACGAGAGCATTTATGCAATCTGCGCAATCGTTATGCCGAACAATTTGGGCGAATGTTCGTTGCTCCAAGCCAAAGGTGAGTTTAGTTTGTGAAATTGGTAAATCCCCACAACGATGTGAAAGGTTCCTCAGACGGCGCGTGAAAGCTCGCACTACATGTCATTCAATCAATTAGCTGTAAAACCGTTACTGCCGGGCAGCCACTCTTTTGGCTGGAACTGGGCTGCATACGAAGATTCAAGCGCATATCGTCCACAAGCTATTTTGAAGGATCGAGGATCACGCCATCGCCTTCTTTCAAGTCGAACTGCAGATCCACAACCCGCATACCATGCGAAACATGTCCGCTGCCGAATCAGCATTTTGATTGGTGGCTGTGAGCTTTCACACAACCGATCGAATGACGCTGGGAAGAATCCGCAGTTTTCCAATCAAAAGATTCGGAACCCTTTTAAATCAGCTTCCCCAATCTGTGGCACATCAGATGCACAAACAATGACATAGCGTCTCAACTTGCGCCGACAGAATGGGCAGAAATGAAAGAGAGGAGGAGATATGAGAGCAGGATCGTTTCTAACCGCAATAAAAATCGCGGTTCTAGTCGTAATTGTTGGAATGTATACCTTGAGTGCAAGCGTGAAACAATTATCGGCTCAACAAGCGCCGGAGGACCCGCGCATCGAACCAGCGCTACGTGAATCACGGAAGATGGCTGGCGAATTGACCGACAAAGTACGCAAGTTATTGCTCGAAGAGCTGAAGAAAGGCGGATACGTGGAAGCCCTGCGTGTGTGCTCGGAAGTTGCGCAAGATATCACAAGCCAGTTCAACAAACGCGCTGGTTATAACATCCGCCGCATCAGCCTGGGATACCGCAATCTCAAGGACATTCCGGACGAATACGAACGCCACAAGCTTGAGCTGTTTGATCGTTTGAACGACGAAAACAAACTGGCGACCGAATATTTTGAGGTGGTTAAGGAGCGTGATGTCGAATACTTGCGCTATCTGAAACCTCTGAAGACAGCAGAGATGTGCACTGTTTGCCATGGACAGATCGATGAAATCCCACATCGAGTGATGTCTATTTTGCAAGAGGCATATCCGGATGACCGAGCCATTGGTTATCGACTCGATGATGTTCGCGGTGCCGTGAGTGTGAAGGTCGCATTACAACCGAGACCGATACACTGAAACATTGAGCGCCACGATAAGATTATCGCTATGCAATAACTCAATAACAGCGACTTTGAATTAGGATGATGCGGTTGAACGCAAATGCGGTCGCGCGATCAGAACCGGACACGGCGCGCGTCGCAGAACCCGATCGGTGTTCGAGCCTATCATCGCCTTCAATCCCTCCCTTTCGCCACGCACTCCCATGCAAATCAGGTCAATGTCATTGTCCTTTGCATACTCGCGCACTCCGTGAAATGGTCTTCCTTCCTGTACATCCGTATAGACTTTACACTCACGATGGTCTTCCGGCGGGACAGCTTTCTCCAGTCGTGATTCCGCAAGTTGAAACACATTATCCTCGTACGGCCCAAACCAGGCGTGCCCCGGCGTTTCAGTTTCATCTCGTGGCGGCAAGACGTGAATGAGGTGTAACTCGGCGCTAAACTTCCGCGCGAATGAAATGCCGTAAGACAGCGCCAGGTCAGAGTGACCCGAAAAATCGTGAGCCACTAGGATGCGCCTGAGTTCGATCTCCCTGGTTTCCCTGTCTACCCATTCACGCTCGCGCTGATGAATCACCAGCACCGGGCATGGTGCATTGTGACAAACGGCTTCGGCAGTCGAGCCGAGTAAAGCTGCCGCACGCGGGCGTCGCCGCGACTCCATTACGATCAGGTCGGCGCGGCCTTTGGCAGCTTCCTGTGTAATTGCTACAGCCGGTTCGCCTTCAAGAATGATACTCTCCCAGTTTTCAATCCCAGGGAGGAGTTTTGAAACGTGCGCTGCAACATCATCACTCAGTGCCACTCCAGCATGCATTTCTGCTTCTGGATCAGCTACCAAATCATATTCCTGGCAGTAACATATCAGTAGCTTCGCCTTGTAGGCACGCCCCAAAGCCATAGCATATCGCAAAGCCTCATCAGACTCGGGCGATAAATCGGTGGGACAAAGTATGTGCTCAATAGTGATCATAAAATGAAAGTGTTTTTTGATCCTCCTCAATCTATAAGATCGTGCAACTCACGTGCCATCAGAGCCTTAACGATATTGATGAATTCCCCTGGTGTCTGATCGAAAGGTTATGTAATCCAGGGTGCGCGATTTCTCCCAAGATTTGAGCAACCATACTCAAATTCAGGTAATTTCACGCAGTTAGTCTCACCCTTCGCCTCCACTGATGAGATAAGATTCGTTTTATGCTTAAAAACCTGCGCCTGTTATCTGGCCGTCCCAGCACTTTGTGACCCATCAAAAGGCTTGCGGTTTTAGATCGGAGTGGCATATCGGTTGCTAATTTTCAGTATATCTTCACACTTAATTCACGTTAGAGATTAACCAGGGCTTGAGTAATCAAGTTCATAAAGGAGAGAGACTATGCAAAGCCAACAAATATTACAAAAACAAACTCCAGGGGCTCCTTCCATTGCGAATGAAGCTGAGAGGCTTTTCGATCAAATGCGGGAGTTTTCCGAAGTTGTGGCGCGCCGCGCCTATCAATTCTTTGAAACACGTGGACGCGCAATCGGGCACGAGTTGGAGGATTGGTTCCGCGCCGAAGCAGAAGTATTGCACTATGTTCCGGTCGAGATTCAGCAATCAAATGAACAATTCGTGGTCCGCGCCGAAGTCCCCGGTTTTAGTGGCGGCAACATCAAGGTCAGCGTTGAACTGAACCGCCTCATCATCAGCGGCAAGCTAGAGGAAGTATCCGAGCAGAAGGAGGAGAAGATTGTGATCAGCGAGCGTCGACCGACTAAATTCTGCCGCGTGCTTGATTTGCCTGCTGTAGTAGATCCGTCAAAGGCCTCAGCCACGGTCAAGGACGGTGTGCTTGAAATCACGCTGCCGAAGATTGCTCCGAGCCAACCCACTATCGTGGAAGTGAAGAGCGCATGAATTGATGCCGGCAACAACCGCGGCGAAAAATTAATGATCGCAAAAGTAAGAACGACACGTGTGCGAAGGGGAAACTGAATATGATCAGGAAGAGCGATTCTGAAATCCAACAGGCTGTGCTGGAAGAATTTAAGTGGGATACCCGCATCGAGGAGACCGAGATCGGAGTAGAAGTGGCAAATGGGGTGGTCACTCTTACAGGCACGGTGAGCAGCTATGCGAAGAAGATGGCGGCTCAAGAAGCGGCTCATTATGTGGCTGGTGTCCTTGATGTCGCCAACGACATTGTGGTGAAGGCCCCGGGCAGTCCGGGCCGCACAGACACAGAGATTGCCCAGGCAGTGCGGCGCGCGCTTGAATGGGACGTGAGGGTCCCGCATGAACGCATCCGGTCAACCGTCTCTGACGGCATTGTGAATCTCGAAGGCAATGTTGATTTCTTGCGCGAGCGTGAAGATGCTGAACGGGCCGTACGCTTCCTGGAAGGTGTATGTGGAGTGCGCAACTACCTCATCGTCTCGCCGTCAACAGTGGGGGCGGATAAAGTCAGGGCGATGATTGAAAGGGTATTTGAGCGACGCGCCAGGCATGAAATCGAACGCGAAGCTGAACGCATTCAGGTGTCAGTCATCGAAGGCAATGTGACGCTGACAGGAAAGGTTGGTTCTTTTGCAGAGAAACGGGCCATTCTGGGCGCCCTCAGTCATGCACCTGGCGTTCACACGGTCACAGACCATCTCAGCATCGAGCCCGAAACCTGACTAAATCGAAACACGCAAGATTGAGATAGTTTTTATAAACCGCAGTTTAACGCAGATAAAGCAGATAAGGGCAGATCATCTGCTTTATCTGCGTCGTCTACATCTGATGCTCCTGCTCTTCTCCTATGGGCAACATTCTATGGTTCAATCCCTCGGCGTTAACGACCGGTTGCGCACGATCTCGACGGAACACGGGGCGTGCGTAACGACGGCAAACGAAACCGAACCGAGGAAGAACCGCCCGAGCGCGCCATAACCGTGCGACCCAACGACAATCAAATCAGGCATCCATCGCTCGGCTTCTGCAAGAATCGCATGTTTCGCCGGGCCCTCGATAACCTCGGTCACGATCTGAAGATCGCGGCCCCAATCGCCTTCGGATATGGTCTTCGCCGCTCGCTCTACCAGAAACTGGGCATTCTTCCGCTCGATCTCCAACAATTTCTCCTTCTCGGAAAGGATTGCGAAAAACGGTTCGGCAGCTTGTGGAAATTCTGCTCTCACGGCAGAGATGATTTTCACCTCGCTGCCGGCAGGCCAAGGCCGGCGCGCGACCTCCCGAACAGCTTCTTCGCTAAATTGCGATCTATCTATAGCCAATAGAATTTTCAATGTGGTTACTCATCTGCTCTCTGATCGCGGGCAACAGTCTTTGGTATTCCAGCCTTAAACTTAGAATGAGGTAGAACGCAGGCGATATGCCGGCGCAGGCAAAGAGCAGATGTGTTAGATCAGATACTCTTCTCGTGCCTTTTCACGACGATCTGGTCACGGATACCCCTGATTCCCCTCATATATCTGACAGCATCCTCCGCCGCCATTCTCTGATCATTGTCATCAACCTCGCCTCCGATGTGAAGCGATCTTTTCACTCGCGACCAGCTCGGCGCCGCTTGCCAATGATTCGCACTGTGCTGGCCTGCGGGCCTTTATCGCCAGCCTCTTCGACAAAGCTGACTTCAGTTCCGACGGCCAATTTCCCAAAGCCATCGTTCAGAACACTGTTTTTGTGGAAGTAGATCTCACTGCCCTCAGGTATTTCAAGATACCCGTACCCTTCTTCGGGGAAAAGCCTGCTGACATGCGCGCGGGGCGCGGGTTCGTGACGTTTCACCGCCCCGCTCTGTTTCCGCGCATAATCCTGCAACCGGCGGCGCGCGGCTTTGAACGCGTCACGAATGGCGACGTAAATCTCCTTGTGCGGGGCCGCGATCTCCTGCTCCTTCTTTCGCTTTTCGGTTTCGGTCTGCTGGATAGAGTCGTGAAGACTCGGTTCGTGCTTCACGACAATCTCGCCGCCCGGAACGGTCAGATCAATCCTGATGTGAAAGCGTTTTCCCCGATGGCGGTGTTGATGTGGAATTTCGACCATTACGCGGCATCCCATAATGTGGTCGTAAAACTCTGAAAATTTCTCCGCTTCTTCACGAATCCTCGCTTCCACTGCCGGGGAAGACTCCATATTGCGAAACGTGATCTGTATCGGTAATTGCATTATTCCTCCTCCTGATTATTCATCATCTATCCCTTGATGCAGACCCGCGGCTCAAGCCTGGCGACCTTGCGCGAAAGCCCTGCTTCATCCGCCGCATCAACCACTTCACCGACATCCTTGTATGCGCCCGGCGCTTCTTCGGCCACTCCGCGCATCGAAGGACTGCGAATGACGATACCCTTGCTTGCCAGGTAATCAACCAGTTCTCTGCCCTTCCACTGCTTGAGCGCCTGATGGCGGCTCATCGCTCGACCCGCGCCGTGACACGAAGAGCTGAAAGCAAGCTCCTTGCTCTCTTTCGTTCCGACCAAAATGTACGAAGCCGTCCCCATCGTGCCGCCGATCAGCACCGGCTGGCCCGTTTTTTTGAAATCGTCGGGCAGATCGGGATGGCTGGGGCCGAAAGCTCGCGTGGCTCCTTTGCGATGCACATACAGTTTTCGTTTTTGGCCGTCGACCTCGTGCTCTTCGACCTTGCACGTGTTGTGCGAAACGTCGTAGAGCAGCTTCAGCTCGGCCTGCGGCAAGATTTCGGCGAATGCCTTCCTAGTCAGGTGAGTGATGATCTGGCGGTTGGCCAGCGCGCAGTTGATCGCACCGCGCATTGCCCCCAGATATTCCTGCCCGACCGGAGAGTTGATCGGTGCGCAGGCCAGCTCGCGGTCGGGCAGTTTGATCCCATAACCTCTCGCGGCAATCGCCATCTCTTTCAGAAACTCAGTTCCGATCTGATGACCCAGCCCGCGCGAGCCGCAGTGAATGCTGAGGACAATGTCATTCAGCTCAATGCCGAAAGCCGCTGCTGTCTCCTGATCGTAGATAGCAGCCACACGCTGAACTTCGAGATAGTGATTACCGGAACCGAGGGTGCCCATCTCTTCGCGCTGGCGTTCGCGGGCGCGCGCCGAAACGGCTTCGGGATTGGCGCCTTGCATTCGACCATGCTCTTCGATGCGTCCCAAATCTTGCGGCGTCCCGTAGTTCCGCCCGACCGCCCAGCTCGCGCCGCCGGTCAACATCTGGTCCATTTCGGCATCGCTGAGTTTGATCTTCCCACGGCTGCCCACGCCGGCCGGCACGTGACGAAACAGCGCTTCGGCCAATTGTTTCTTCACCGGTTCGACATCTTCGACGGCCAATCCTGTGAGCAACGTTCTAACGCCGCACGACACGTCATACCCGACACCGCCGGCTGATACGATCCCACCTTCGCCGGGATCAAACGCCGCAACCCCGCCGATCGGGAAGCCGTAGCCCCAGTGTGCATCGGGCATTGCGTAAGAGGCTTTGACGATACCAGGCAGTGTGGCGACGTTTGTCACCTGTTCAAAGACTTTTTGATCCATATCGCGAATCAGCTCTTCGGTGGCGTAGATGATCGCCGGAACGCGCATCTGCCCTGAGGGTTTGATGAACCATTCGGTCTCTGAATGTCTTGTGAACTGTAAAGTGTCCATAACAACTTTTCCTACAATGGCTACACATCTACCACGCACTGCGCCAGCCAGGTGCCGGTCTCGTCCCGCATGACTTTCAGTTGCGTGTAAGTCGCTCCTTTGACCTCTACGGCCGGCTTGTGTCTGCCGATATCTATTGACTCTCCCCAAGCCTTGCCGCTGAGGAGAGTTCTGTCAACCGTGACCTCGAAGCGCGAAAAGATCATCCTTCGCGTGGCCATTTGATAAATTAGCTCATTGAGCCATTCAGCGAGCAACAGTTCATGATCTGGCGCTTCGCATTCGATGCCGACCTCTTCCAACGGAGCGACATTGTGCGGGTCAGTGATGACAGCGGTCAGCGCGATGGCGGCCTGCTCAAAGGCCTCCTCCATGCTCGCGCCAATCCCGCGAATCCCTATATCTATCAGCATCATGTGGAAAGTGTTCCCAGTATTTTCCAAGCATAGTTGACTTACCATTCTCGTATTAACGAGTTGCAAAGTGCGTGCCTGAGAAATCACCGTAGGAAAAGCTTGTCAAACCATTCCTGCCATAGACACAAAATAGGGCACAATTGGCCGCACAATTCGACGCAAGCCAGTGATAGCGAGTTATTCCGCATTTTACCTTCAAAGTAGGGGAACTTCGCGCAGCCATTGATACTAACCAGCCATCTTTTACCTCTCAAATCAAGCTGGTCGCACTGGCACGTGGCTTGCCCTTTCTGTCTCGCAAGCCGAAGTTGATCCGGCTGAAGCAACCGTAGCGATCGAAGATGGCATTTTGAACTCGCTCTGCCGGAAGCGCCGGCCAAAGAAGCTGTTAAGGTGGAAGCAAAACCGGATTAGCGAAGGGTTGTTGTGATTCAGCGTTGCTACGCTTCTTCATAGCTACACTAAACTGTTAACAGGTTAAGCAGTATGTCTATTTCAAATGGAAAAGAGCTTGATGTTTTAGTCGTTGAGTGTGTCTTGGGGCGCGTTCCCTGTGACAATTGGAAGGAGATCAACCTGGGATCGGCCGGTGGCTTTGTAATGATGCGAGATTGCAGGCTCGACCACCAATGCTATCCACGCTCACACCCGCCCGGATATTCTACGCACCTCGAGGCTGCCTGGCAGGTGATTGAGTACCTCGCCATCGAAGGCTGGGATTTGACTATCAGATGCATCGGCAGCCAATTGAAGAACAACAAAATAGTATACGAAGCGCGCATCGAAAAACCTGCCGATGAATCAAAGGGAGAACTGATTGCGAGTGAGACGGCTGATACAGCGCCGTTGGCAATCTGTTTGGTCGCTTTGCAAGCGTCGGGATACAAGGCGAGAGGTCAAAAGGCAAGAGGTCAGGAGGTGAGCTAGCTTGGGTCCGTGGTGTGCAGCCACTTCAAGCGCTGCAGCATTGGTGTCTCCTCTGGAAATATCTGTCAGCTGTCAGCTGTCAGCTTTTCCATAGTTTCAGGGCGTCGCTCGCGATATGAACGACTCCTCAGAAGTCGTTGCGGCGCAGCCAATCGGCGGCATTGCGACTATACGAAGATAAGTCAGCACTCGTATCTAACATCAAGTATGCTTCGGGCACGGTTTCAACTACCTGCTCGAATTCATCGCTTTGGCGCAAATAGGTAGCCCAGGTTGCATCAGAAAGCCCATCCCCGCGCGCCGCTCGCTCACCGAGCCGCGCACGAACTAGATCTGGCGTTAAGAAGAAGGAAAACCACGCTATGGTGCGAAAAGTTTCCCACACGGTGCGTGAAAGCTCGCATTACTTGCCATGCAACCGGGCGGCAGTACCCTGAGCTGATTCGGATCACAGATAAATACGTTTGCGGCTGCGGTCGGCATAGGTATTGCAATCATACCCGAGAGCTATTAGTCACGATGCTCCCGAACAAAATGGATTGTGCGCAAATCAAATGACGGTGCGTAGAAGCATCGCGACCTTCAGAAGGCGGCTTCGGCCATATGGCGTAAGAGGAGCATCACGACGAAGAGCCAGGTCAGATCAATTTAGTCTGCTCGCGAATGGCGAGCGAATGCGCGTGCAGGAGCCGCAGCGGCGTCGGGCTGTTCGCCTGGGCGTGCGAAGTGTAGAAGTCAATTCAACTAATGGAGGAAAATTCAATGAAAGCCAAAACTGCATTCAGAACAGATGATGTGCTGCGTGATGATGTGCTGGCTGAGCTCGATTGGGACCCGGAAGTGCCTTCGGGGAAAGTCGGCGCAGCTGTGGATGATGGTGTCGTGACGCTGACCGGTTTCGTGACGACCTACGCGGAAAAGATCGCTGCTGAGAAGGCGGCAAAATCTGCCTACGGTGTCAGGGCGGTCGCCAACGATATTCAGATCAAACCGGCATTCCAACGCACTGACCCGGACATCGCGAAGGAGGCTGTCCACGCGCTTGAATATCGTGCCAACGTGCCGGACAAAGACATCACGATCACAGTGAAGGATGGGTGGATCACTCTGGAGGGCGAAGTTGAGTGGATGTTCCAAAAGGACTCTGCTGAGTCGGCAGTCAAGTTCTTGCAGGGAGTCAAAGGCGTGACTAACCAGATCAAGGTCAAGCCCAGTGTCTCTCCGACACAGGTGCAGGCCAAGATCGAGGATGCGCTGCGGCGCAGCGCGGAGGTTGATGCGCGCCGGATCCGGGTTGAGGCTGAGGGTGGTAAGGTGACCCTTTCGGGGAATGTGCGGTCCTGGGTGGAGAAGGAAGAGGCCGGGCGCGCAGCCTGGGCGGCCCCCGGAGTCACGCAGATCGAAAACCACATCATCGTCACGCCATAACCAATCATCAAATCATCACCAGGGCACAGCTCACGGCCAGTGACGGTAAGGACGCGAGTTGTGCCCGTCCCTGCAATGGCAGATACGTGTTGTTTGACTCAAGTGTGTTGACGCGCTATTACCCAGCATTCTGGGGAAGTTTGCTCGGGTAAGAAGTTATCTCAAAACGAAGAATGAGTTAGTCTTCGATACCAGAGTTATGAATGATTCAAGAGCGATTGCGTATTTTTCGATGGAGATCGGGCTGGAAGCCGGGATGCCAACTTATGCCGGCGGGCTGGGGCTTCTGGCAGGAGATATGATTCGGGCGGCAGCCGATCTCAAAGTGCCGCTGATCGCCGTCACATTGCTGCACCGGAAGGGCTATTTCTACCAACTCCTCGATGCGAGCGGATGGCAACACGAAGAAGCTGTGGAATGGGCCGTAGATGACTTTCTACAAGAGCTGCCGCAACGTGCTGCGGTGACAATAGAGGGACGGGATGTGCATATCCGCGCCTGGAAATACGAAGTCGCAGGAGTTAGCGGCTTCAAAATCCCGGTCTACTTCCTGGACACCGACCTGCCAGAAAATTCTGTGGAGGATCGCGCACTGACCCATTATCTCTATGGCAAAGATCAACGTTACCGGCTGTGTCAGGAGGTTATCCTTGGTATCGGTGGCGTCAGAATGCTGCGAGTCTTGGGCCATGACGAGATCGCGCGTTTTCATATGAACGAAGGTCATTCCAGCCTGCTCACCTTAGAGTTATTGGATGAAGCGGCCAGGAAAGCAAGGAGATCATCCATCACACGTGATGACATCGCTGTGGTCAGAGAGCAATGTGTATTCACTACCCACACTCCAGTGCCTGCCGGCCACGATCAGTTTCCGATGGAGTTGGTAGAGCGCGTCCTGGGACGCCGCGAGATTTATGACTACAAGGACGTCTTCTGCTGCGAAGGGCTTTTCAATCCAACCTTTCTGGCGCTCAATCTGAGCCGCTACGTCAATGGCGTCGCCAGGAAGCACGCCGAAATCTCGAGATCAATGTTTGCCCGCTATGCGATTGACGCGATCACCAATGGAGTTCACGCGGCGACCTGGGCAGCACCTTCTTTTCAAGCACTGTACGATCGCTACCTGCCCGGATGGAGACAGGATAATTTCAGTCTGCGCTCCGCATTGAGCCTGCCCCAATTAGAAGTGTGGGAAGCCCATATACAGGCAAAGAAGGCGTTACTCCATTATGTCAATCGCGAAACTAATGCCGGTATGGATGTGGACGTGCTGACCATCGGCTTTGCCAGACGTGCCGCAGCCTATAAAAGATGGGAACTGATCTTCACTGACCTGGAAAGACTTAAAAAGATTGCCAGGCAAGCCGGCAACCTGCAACTGATCTTTGCCGGGAAGGCCCATCCGCAAGATCAAGGAGGCAAGGAACAGATCCAGCGATTAGTGCAAGCCAAAGAGGCTCTCAAACTTGAGATCAAGATCGCTTATCTAGCCAACTACGATATGGAGTTGGCCAAGCTGATGACGTCTGGTGTGGACATTTGGTTGAACACACCGCAACCGCCGCTGGAGGCCTCAGGCACCAGCGGAATGAAGGCGGCGATCAATGGCGTGCCCAGCTTGAGCGTATTAGACGGCTGGTGGATCGAAGGGCATATCGAAGGAGTGACCGGATGGGCGATTGGAGAAGAAGGACGCGAAGCGAGTGCAAGCCATGATTCTGTCACCGAAGCAACATCCCTCTACGACAAACTGGAGAGGATCATACTTCCAATGTTCTATCGTGAGCGAGATCGTTTTCTGACGGTGATGCTCCACGCCATCGCGCTCAACGGCTCATTCTTCAATGCGCATAGGATGGTGAAGCAGTATGTTTTGAATGCCTATGCCCAGCAGCCGGGAAATCACAAGGTATTTGCTGGATGATTGTCGACGCGCGTTCTCCTACTACTTAGCAACTGTTACAGCAAGGGGCAAAATGCGCGCTCAGATTCCCAATTGACAACAAACACCAAAAATCCATATGCCAAAAGAAAAAGTTTTAGTCGTGGATGATGAGCCGATGTTCCGCTGGACTCTGAGCCAGGCATTACGAGATTGGGTTTATGACCCAATAGAGGCGGGAACAGCAGTGCGTGCTCTGAGCTCTTATGAAGGTGAGCGCCCTGCGGCGGTGTTGCTCGACATCAACCTGCCTGATGGTTCAGGTCTCGATGTACTGACCGAGATCAACCGCCGCCATCAGCAGGCTGTCGTGATAATGATTACCGCGGACGTGCAAGTTGAAGATACGCTCGCGGCCCTGCGCGGCGGCGCGTATGATTTCATCGGCAAACCGGTCGACCTGAACGAGCTGCAAGTCACCATCCGCAATGGACTCGAAGCCCGAAGATTGCGCAGAGAGGTCAGTCGTGTTCAACGGGAGCGCACGCGCGAGTTCAACTTCGACCAGATCGTCAGCCAATCGCCCGCGATTGCCGAAGTGATCGCCCTCACGCGCAAAATCGCTGAGAGCGATGCCTCCGCAGTACTACTGCAGGGAGAAAGCGGCACTGGTAAAGATTTGGTAGCGAAGGCGATTCACTACAGCTCGCTTCGCGCTGGTGCGCCTTTTGTCGCGATTAACTGTGCCGCGATCCCGGCGACGCTCATTGAAAGTGAACTATTTGGCTATGAAAAAGGCGCGTTCACCGATGCAAAGGCGCGGAAGGAAGGGTTGTTCGAGCAAGCCGAAGGCGGCACGATCTTCCTTGACGAAATCGGCGAACTGGCTCTGAGTTTACAGGCCAAGCTGCTGCGCGTTCTGGAAGAAGGAGCCTTCAGGCGCGTCGGTGGATTGAAGGATATCCCGCTTGATGTGCGAGTGGTTGCGGCGTCGAATCGCGATTTGAAGGTCGAAAGTGCAGCCGGACGCTTCCGGCTCGACCTTTATTACCGTCTGTCAGTGATCCAGGTTGATCTGCCTCCGCTGCGGGCGCGTGATGATGATGTACTGACGCTAACTGATCATTTCATCGCAGACTTCAATGAGCGACTGCGCAAACATATGCGTGGACTCGGGCCGGAAGTAGCTGACATCTTCCGCCGGTACTCATGGCCTGGCAATGTGCGCGAGTTGCGCAATGTGATCGAGCGCGTGATGATCCTTGAAGACGGCGATCTGATCACAACTACCTATTTGCCGCATGACTTAATTAATGAGGTGTTCATGGTAAAAGCTGACGCAATGTCCAGCAAAATACCTCGGAGCACCAGGCAATCAAGTGACAATTTGAACAATCTATTCCGCTTACCAATTCAAGGTATTCCATTGGAAGAGGTGGAGATTGCCCTTGTGCGTCAAGTACTTTCGCAAACCGGGGGCAATCAGAGCCGCGCGGCTGAGTTGCTCAGCATCTCGCGTGACCGATTGCGCTATCGTTTGAAGAAACTTGAAAATTAGCCCCCGTGACACGTCTGAGTCATCATCTGCAGGGAATTTGAGCGATAACATTGTGGTCAATCAATCTGCGACAATCTTCTTCCGCAACCCATCCTTCACTTTCGTTCCCTTTTGGAAGGCGCCATCTGCATTCTTTTGTATGTCTTCTAATTTGAAAGTGTGCCAGCTTACTTTCGCATCGCTCAATAATTGCTGAGCGAGTTTGAACTCATTTTGCTCTTCGGTCAGAGTAAGCCCTAGCCGTCGACCTTCTGTCAATAGAAGAGCCGCCCAATTGATCACCCCATTGGCGCGCTGCAAAGCCATCTTTGCCTCGCTCGCTCGCCGGGGAATCTGGGGACGCGGCGGTAGAAAATCGGCGGCGTTATGGCAATTGGAACAAAGATTGGCTACTTCTTTCGGTGAATAAATGACCGTGGTTGCCATATGCGCGTGGCAAGTGTTGCAATTCGGCCCCAACCCTACACTCTTGAGTTTCTGGTAATGCGCGCTTTGGACGAATGCATTGACAACCGGTTGATGACAAGCGCTGCAAGTTGCGGCCTGGTTATTCCGGCTCAATCGGCTTTGCGCTTCTGATGAGCGTAGCACATCCACGTGCGCTTTATCCTTGTCTGTTGCGGTTGGGTCACCGCCGTGACATTTATCGCAACTCACCCCTTTTTCCTGATGGCGAGAAAACTGCCATTCGTAATAGCGAGCGCTAACGCGCAAAGGCTCATCAACTTTTGCGTGGCAATTGACACAATTGTTATTTTTGTACGTGGCCTCTGCGATCTGAGTTGCGTTATTCCCCGATCCGGGAAGTGATTGGATCAACCCCGTGAATCCAATTACGATTAATACACATAATGCTTTTACCATTGTTCGTCTCCCCTAGTCTGACTATACCTTGGGCATCGTTGATTCCAGTTAACATTCTGAATGTCCGCAATTGACCAGCACACTTTTAAGCTATGGCAACAGTCATACCGCTTAACCAAGAACTGATAATAAAAGGTTACAGTCACATTGTCGCCCACAGATGAATTCGTTGCCATGCACGGCCACAGCGCATGCGCTGAGCGAGATTATCCTGATCGCGAACCGCAATGATGCCGAACAACGAAGCCGTCGCCGTGTGAACCTCGTGAGTGGCTTTCAACCAGAATTGATCATTTTGTTCTTGTGACTGTCGGGGCAGGATCTTCGCAGCGGCGCGAAGTAGCGCCGAGCCACCCATCGCATCGAGCGTTATTCCATCACGATGTCGTCCGACTTCGTCCCAGTCGAAACGATACCACTTCGCGCTATCGTGCGATTGATCGTGATCGGCAATAATTGCTTCTGTAGCTTGAACCACGAGATTGCCGATGCGACTGAGTTCATAATCGTTCGTAAACCAGAAGACCGTCACATCCTGCTCATCGCTGATCAACGATTTAAGCGATTGCAAAGTTTCTGCAGAAACCTTCTGGGACTGATCATAACGACCGCTATTGGTGTGGCAGTGAGGGATTGCCGACCATAATTTTTTGGCAACGCTAATCACCTGATCAGGCTGCATCAGTTTTGCGCCTACGAATCAACTCGACCGGACATCTCGCATGCATCAAGACCGCGTGTGTTATTGAGCCGAGCCCACGCCGCTTCATTCCCGTTACCCCATCAACACCGAGAACGATCAAATCTGCCC
>JAKEHZ010000277.1 GCA_022614735.1 Acidobacteriota bacterium
CTTCCCTTCTTTTGCTTTCGCGCTGGAGCCTTTCGGAGGGAAGTATTCTAAAAAACAAAAAGCCGGCCGGGTGTAGCGGCTTTCGACATACCATCTAATTGTACAAAACCCGGGGCTTTCGTCCCGGGCCTTCCGCAGCGTCCTCAGCCAATAATGGGTAATTTTCACCGCTGCGAGTTGGCGTGAGTATACTCCCGTTTCTCATCACTCGATCATTTTTAATAGTTGCGATCCTTTCCGCAATTGCGGGAAAGTGTCAGCTATGTGTCAGCGTCCAGATGCAAGAAAAGCCGCCGGATGTGAGCGGCTTTCCTTTTCCATCATGTTGAGGATAAGATCACGGCAGGATTGGACATTATGAAAAATTCAGTTCAGTTGTCTCCTGTTCAAGAGATAACCATGGAGGTTTTTAAGCTTCTTCAGGTCTATTGGCTATTCAAGAGGTACTCTGAAAAGATCGTGATAGAAGATCGTGGTGGTCTCGATGCTCTTGAGCAGCGTTTATTAATGCGGGCATTATATCAAGATATCATACTTCGTTTATGCAAAATTGGTGACGTTGGTCGAGATACATGGGGCCTCCAACAAGTCGCGAAATACTTGAAAAAACACGGTTCTTCTCGGCACATACCCGCTAATATTGATATAAAAATCGCAGATTATAAAAAGGCGATAAAAGAACTAGAAGATGATCAGCGAAACAAATATATGGCCCATTTAGCAAAGGATAAATCTAATCTCGTAAAACCACCTCCCGATTTTAGAGGAGCCATTCCTCTGGCGGTGCACATATGTGATGAACTCAATGGAGAAAGAGTAGAATATAAAATTGGGTCAGAGTGGAGTGGAATTGAAATCAACTTGAGAGAAAGTTTTGAGTAAATTTCATTTTACAAGATCATCGTATGAAGTCGCCTAAGCTAACCGCACTGATAGAGATTGATAGAGATTGATAGAACGCTAACCATATTGAGCAGCCATTAACGCCTGATTCACTCATTTCCCGCCTATAGGCGGATAATTGTTAAAACCGAATTTCGCGCCTATAGGCGGAAAATTCAGAAGTCCATTAATTTCACAGTTTACGAGATTTCGGATTCTTGGCGCGAAAATACTGTTTTATAGCCATTTGCGGCCATATTTTCGAGCTTCAGCCAGGATTCAGGATCACTCAGCGCAACCGTGATTACGTCGTCAACGAGAGAGACGATCTGATCGCCTTTGGGTGTCTTCAACTCGCGCGCCAGGCAGAGGATTTCGAATAACGCCGAGGGTATCTGTTCAAGAGATGTTACCTTGCCGAATGGTTCCCGACTTCCAGCTAGTGAGAGTTTGCGCTTTGAATTGCTCATACCGTTTCTTGCTCCTTTTGATTTCCTTAACGATGCTATCTGTGAGGCGATTGACCACAATGCCGGGGTCATCTGTGCCGTCTGCGCGCTTCCATCTGATGCGAACAGCATAGGTGTTTAAACTCACCTTCTCAACGCTCACGCGGTAGGTGTCGCCTGTCTTCTTAGGACGTCCACGCTTGCTCTTGCGAGAGAAGGGTAAAGCAGGTTTAGCCACAGGCGCCGCTGGCACGCCTGTGGCCGGTGGTTGTGGCGGAGTGGGCGCGATCGGCGCCGGCGAGGGCGGCTGAACAGGGGGCACAACTGCAGCCGGAGGTTGCGCAGGAATGTTCGCCGGCGCTGCTAAGGGCGCCTGGTTGGCTGGTTGCTGCGCCAGTTGGCACTTTGATACCCGGTACCGCTTCCGCTTCCCGTCGACCTGCGCTTGCGCTCTTGAATGCGATAGTAAATCTCTTCAGCTTCGGCGAACGTGATCTGTGACTCTCTGGCGATCTGCTCGATTGCCTGTGTGACGGCGATCTCTTCTCTCATCTCCTGCATCTCGGGTGAGTCGGAGATGTTTTGATAAGTATCGCGATAACGTTTCTGGTCCGTCTTGTGTTGCTCAGCCCATAGGCGTTCGCTCTCGGCGGCATCGTCGAGCATCTGGTTTCTCATAATGGTTTTGCGTCGATGGACTGCGATGTAGATCCAGAAAATTCCAGATGCGAGGGCGGCGAGAGGTGCTCCCCATTGAGCATAGAGCTTGACCGCGGGGAGGATAGCTGTCTCAATCCCTTTATTGAGCATCACGAATGCGGTGATGAAGTTGACGCAGAGGATCCCCTCGAGGGCAGGCAGAGCGATCTTGCTGGCCTTCCGCTGAGGAAGGGATTTGAGGATCCAGTGACCTAGAAGGACTATGGCGAGAAGTGATCCTTCCAGGATGAACGTCACAAGGAGAGCAGCCCTCTCGGAGCCGATAGTCATCTCATAAAAGGGACTGCCCCTCATCCCGGCTTCATTAAGAAAATAGGTAGCGCCGGCTGTCATAAAGGCGAAGACGAGCATAAACAGGGCCGGGATGTGTTGCTCTGCAGCATCGCCGCCTTCGTTTTCCTGTTTCTCGACGTCTGTGAGCTTCGATTGATAATCTTTGTACTCTCTCATTGTTGCACTTCTCCAAATTGGTTGAGGAGTGCTAACCTTCCGTTACGCGAGGACTGTCAGCACTCCGATGTTGATGGTCTGCTAGGGCTCACCGGTTCGCGCTGGTGAGCCCTTCGCGTTCAATGCGCAGTGTTCGCGACGTAAACGAGCCAGCCCAGGAGAATCAGCGCGCCGCCGATCCACAACGCGTTCAAGTTGACGGAACTGCCTTCGTTCTTCTTGTCGCTCTGGTTCTCCTTCGGCCACTTCCGGCCGCAGGTGGGGCATCGCTCAGCCATTATTGGCCTCCGTTTTCTGCTCCGTGATTCGCTCGCGTTCAGCTTCATCGAGCAATGCCGCGAAGAGTTTCTCGACGGCATCGGCCAACCCATCGACGCGGTTCGCCGCGGCAATCAGGTCAGTGTGAACTGGAGTCAACTGGCTCGCGTAGTAGCCGAGAGTGATGACCTCTTTAGCCAGCAAGTCGAACTTGCGATAGAGCTCTTCGAAGCGATCACGCTCGACGATCTTGAAGCCTTTCGTCTCCAGGTAGGCCATTGCCGCCAGGATCGAGGCGTTGTTGTCGTAGGCTTCGAGCAGGTTAGCGAGGGCCTCCGGCAAGCCGTGCGTGTAGGTCTGGTCGAGCGTGAAGCCGAGATGGGCGCAGAGGTTTTTAGCGACGATCTCCACGGCCTCGATGGCTTTCTCTTCGGCGCGGTAGAGAGACGGCGCTTCTTCGCTGCCAATGGGTGTGAATGTCGGTTTTCGATAGCCCTTGGCGATGATTTCAGCTTGCGTCATTTCGTGTCTCCTTTCTATTGATATGAGCGAGACGGCGCGGCATCTCGCCAGGTTTGTCGTGATGATCTTCCGCACGAGGCATCTGGAGCGCGCTATCCGGCCGCCTGAGCTTCTTCGCGCGCCGCGAGCCGCTTCTCGACCCTGATCATTGTGCGGCATATCCTGGGGAGGTCGCGGCGGATCTCTTGCGCTTCTTGCTGGGGGATGTCTGGCGATGGGTATTCGTTTTGTAAGTTGTCGACCCATCTCATTATCCCGTTATAGAGTTAGGTGGGACACTCAGGGTCCTCGATCACAGAGGCGACTGACTCGGTCAGCTTTTGGCACTTTTCGTCAATGCTCTGCGTTTTGACCGGTGCGCCGTTGACCTTGCCATTAACCCGGCGAACGGCGTGGAGAGTAGTGTTGTTGGTTTTGGTTTTGCGCATTAAGAAATGTCCTTTCTCGATAAGGCGGGCAGAGGCAATGCTCGCGGGGTTGATGGGGGACGCCAAGCAATGGCACCTTGCCGGCGCAGGTAGGGGCAAAAGTTTGGGGCGGATGTTATTGCTCACGCTTTCTCTCTGCAATAACTGCCATCATCAAGCCGACGTGGACAAAAGAACGTGCCCGGCTTCTGTGACGCCTTCATCGGCTTGTTGTGTATCGGGCAGACAGGCACGCCACCGGCAGGCTTCGCGCTCGCCTTCGCTTGCGGCGGCTGCGCGCCAATCGTCTTAAGGCGCTCTATGAGTGTCTTCAGGCTGTCAGCTTTGCCTTCGGCTTCTATCTCGACAGGGAAGCCGTCGAGTTCGACCGTGATCTTGAACCGAGCGCTGGGCGCTGGCTGCTGTGCTGGTTGAATCGCTGTTACGTTACTCATCTTCTTCGTCCTCCAATTCGTCTGCGAAGCTTGAGATGATGGTTCTTAAGTCTTCGACTTCTTTGTCGCGCTGGTGACACCAACAACCGCAGGTCGGCGCATCGCAACAGGCTTTCTCGTGATATGGGCTTAAAACGCAGTGGGTGCTACAAACACACATAGCCATTAGGTCGCCTCCTAAAACTCAACCTCTTCTTCACACTCAGGATTAGTGCAGACTGCGAACGCACGATAAGACGCTGGCGTCCGCATACCGAAGTTATCAACCCGGGCCGCTACACGCTCACTGCGAAACTCCATCTTCGAGCCACATTGCGGACACGGTTCGGACTCGGCTATCTCTCTGTCGATTTGTTCGCCGTTAATCCAGGGTTGCATTTCTGCCATTGGTTCACCTCTCAATTCTCGGCTGTCACAATCACCACCCAGGCGCTAACAGCAATGCCGGAATCAACCAGGGCTTTCGCCGCGCGATCGGCGTCTGCCAGTTTGTAATAGTTCGTCCAAAGCTCGGGTTCGTTGTCTTCTGTGCGCTTCATCATCACTCTATAAAATTCGCTCATTGCCTCTCTCCGGTTCGTGCTATGCTCCGCGCGGTTTCGAAACCAAAGGTGAAGGGCTTGCTCGAAAAACGTAGTCACATCGGGCAAGCCCTTTGCCTCTACACCATCCAACCTCCCACACGTACTTCCTTCGGCTGCGGCTTAATCAGGATGCCGGCGTTCGGCGAATCCTGAGTGACCGTTTCTGCTTCCAGGTAGCGCACGATCAATTGCTTAATCGCGCGGTGATAACAAACACCGTTGTTGTAGGTGTATCCCTTGCACGGTTGGCCGTTCTCTGCGGCGCATTTGCCATTGATTTGATAGAGAGTGTTCGATGTGGCCGACAGGAAGAGAACGTCGCCGTTCTCAAGCAGTTCAATGTAGGGATTCTCTCGCAGGACCTGCGCGGCTCGCTCGATGGCGCGTACCCAAGCGGGATGGTTCGCGGCTTTGGCTTTCGCCTCTGCTACCGTTCGCTCAAGCTGGATTAGGTTGATTTGCATAGTGCGACTCCGGGTTTATTATCAATCGGCGGACGAAACTATATAACACGTTAAATAGATAGTCAATAGAAATTATTGCTCTTGCTAAATAATTTTTCTTAGGGTATATAGTGCGCTATGAGCCTTCTAATAGAGACAAACACAAATTCATTAAAGGAGTTGGTACGCGGTATAAAACACGGCATGAAACTACTGACCACGAATGAAGCGGCTAAAAGACTCGGCGTGACAGTTCAGCGCGTTCACGCACTGATAAGAGATGGTAGGCTACCGGCCGAGCTATTGGGCCGCGATTACGTGATTAGAGAAGAGGATTTGGCGCTCGTCGCTGTTCGCAAGCCGGGCCGTCCCAAGAAAGCGCAGACGGCCGCATCTGCCGGGCCGGGCGAGGCGCAAGATACGGTAACCACAAAGCCGAGAGCCAAAGCCGCGAAGAAGACGAAAGCCAGAAAGAGAGCAAAATAACAATGGCCAGTTTTAATAAAATCACAATCGTTGGATATTTGGGAAGAGATCCCGAAATCAAGTACACGCCACAGGGAATGGCAATCTGTAACTTCACGATCGCGACCACAGAGAAGCGAAAGAATCGCGATGGAGAACAAGAGGACGTCACGACCTGGTTTCGGGTGGCATCTTTCGGGAAGCAGGCTGAAACCATTAGTCAGCACCTCGCCAAAGGCAGCCAACTTTATCTTGAGGGCCGGCTCCGTCAGGAAACCTACACCGATCGGGACGGAGCGCAGCGGCAATCGCTCGAGGTGACACTGAGTGACTTTCATTTCATCGGCACGAGTGACAAGTCTGGCCAGGCTGCCGGCAAGCAAGCTGACGACAAGGATGAGCCGGCGGAAGCCTCAGACCAGGACATTCCATTCTGAGCAACATTCTGTAAAAAGAAGAGAGGCGCTTCAAAATGACCAACAAAGAGATCGAGCGTGCCTTAGGAAATTTATATGGCCGACATTAACGCAATGGATGTGATAACACTTCAGAAAATAAAACGCGGTCAATCAAGCTGGGGTCCTGAATCCGAAGCGGCGCTCGACAGGCTCGCCGCCAACGGATACATCGAAATACTGCAGAAACACGTGAACGTAGTTCATCGGGCGATGGATTTAATCTTAGTCAGAATTACAGACAAGGGAATCAATTTTGCTGATGGTGGGTGAGGGCTAATCACAACCAACGAGGCAAGGAAAGGTCATTGATTGATGACACTCAACGAATACAAGACAACCTGTACAGAAGTGCTCTCGAGCCTTCCGCTCGAACTATGCAACGGCCAAGACATCTTCAAGGCTGGCGAATGGATAGGCGTGGATCGGCTCACGTTGCTGCGGCTTTATACTTTGCGTGAGATGGCAGCCATATACGAAACGGCTGGCGACGATGAGCCGATGCCGTTCTTTGATTATTGGTTGGCGTTGCCGCCAGCCGATGAGCTGAAATGGATAGTAGTGGACAATGGTGGGGCTGTTTGAGGTAAACCAGGAATGAGCGAAGAAGTACGCAATGAAAAGAAATCGAAGAAGGCACGCAAGCCAGCGAAGAAGGGAGGTGCGAAATGAACCCTGATAAGGAAATGGCATTCCGCGAAAGCTGGTATGGGAGAGCGGACTGCGATTATTGCGGTGAAGAAATAGATAACGCTTCAAATGCAACAAAGGAAATGGAGGTGACTGGTAAAAAGAGTTTTGGCTCTCGGTTGCTGCATAAAGATTTGTGCAAAGAAGAATTTGAAAAAGAACATTTCCTCATGGACGAGGAAACCTGGCGCTCGCATATTAAGGAGCTTGAGCGGACCATCCTTGCGCACCACAAAGCGCACAGGTCAGCAAGGCTGAACTAGCTGCACGGCAAGAAGGGAGGCGGGGCGAAATGAACTGGAGACCCCCACAAGATTGGGACTCGATGGATGAGGCAACACGGAGACTCGTTGAAGCTGAGCTGACCGAAATATACCAGCGGGACGGTGAGTTAACAGTGGAGGCCGTAGTTGAGTTCGCGAGAAACCCGGATACTACGTTACACCGGTTTTTTACGTGGGACGATCGGGAAGCTGCCGAGGCTTATTATAAAAGCCAGAGCAACGGACAAAATAACTGAAGGGAGGCGCGGCGAAGTGAGTACAACGCGACTAATCAAGAAACCGGCACAGCCACCACCAGCACAAGGAAGGCCACCGAGATTCATCGAACGTATGGAAGCCGCAAAGACAGCCTTCCTCTCCATCCCTAAATATCTAGCCGACCTGGAGAAGGTCATCTTGGCGGTACAGAGTAAATATCCGAATCTGAAGATATGCACATTCACGCTCAATGCCGAAAACCCGCGCGGCTGGCACACGCGACACGTTGAGGTAATCGGCCAGTGTGACGCGCTGATCATCGCGATTGATTCATCGCGCGTGCTCACTAGTGGCGTATTTCGCGAACTCCTAACGGCTAAGAGGCTAGGAAAGCTGGTCAGCGTCTTCAACGCCTCGACAGGCAAACGTGAGCGCATCTACGGCTATCAGATCGACAGGGAGCGCCACGTTGTAACACTCAAGCCTAAACCGGAATGGGCCGATTAACAGCTACTATGACCGAAGAAACAGAGAAGAAGAAGCAAAAGAAGGCGCGCAAGACGGCGAAGAAGGGGAGCGGGGCGAAATGAAAGCTTGCTGACATCGGATTGATAGGCTTGATAGCACTTGGAAGCGCCTTCTTGGGATTCGTCGTCGGGGCAATTGTCATGGGCCATATTATGATGTTCGTCCTGAGCAAAATTGCTATCGGACGCCTCGCAAAAGCGGTTGGAATCCTGATCGAACATCGCCTTGCGCGCGCTCTCGACGACCCTGATGAGGTGAGCATCAAAGAGAAGAGTGGGCAAGGAGGCGCGGCGAAATGACGGGAAACTACCAAAAGGAGAGAGCCTATGACCGTTCCTAAAAAGGTCGAAGAAGGAAAGCCGCGCTTCAGATGGGGGATTCCGCTCTTTAGCACTCTATGTGCGGCCATACTTGTGTTTATGGTCTACGCACTCACGCACAGATACACTCTCGCCACGTCATCGGATGGTGCTGTCTATCAGACCGACAGGATGACGGGCAAGACGTGGAAGATGGAGGGCGCGACGATGAAGGAGGTGGTCGAGGCTACGCCGACGCCTGCGCCGAATGCTGCGAAGGAACTGCCGGAAGCTGATCTTGATAAGCTGGACGGCAAGGGCGACTGCATCTATAAGTACGGGGACTGGCGTTTTGAGGCGAGCATAAAGAACCCTACTGATTGGGAGATCACGGAGATGCGGATACATATTGCGGGCGAATTCTACAGTTTGGTCACGTATATTGAGCCGCGTTCATCGAGCAAAATCCAGATAGACAAGCTGAGATCATACACACCTGTGGAAGGCAATATACCGTTCAAATGTACGTGGCTCATTGTTACAGCAAAGGGGACAAAGCTTGAGCAGAAGAAAAGCGCAGGAAAATGACAGTGAAGCCATAGCAGAGCAGAGCGGGAAAGGTCGATGACACTCGACGAATACAAACAAGCCTGCAACGAAGTCCTCACCGGCCTTCCGCTCGAGCTCTGCGCCGGCCAGGACATCTTCACGCCGGGCGAT
The DNA here is from genome assembly GCA_022614735.1 of Acidobacteriota bacterium. Taxonomy (GTDB): domain Bacteria; phylum Acidobacteriota; class Blastocatellia; order RBC074; family RBC074; genus JAKEHZ01. Next base: position 8,810 of record JAKEHZ010000277.1, read on the forward strand.
TGGCCGGAAGCGGATCGGCTCAGGCTGCTGCGGCTGTATACATTGCACACGATCGCAGCAGATGTGCCTTACGAAGAAAGCGAGCAGTATTTCGATTTTTGGTGGTCACTGCCGGTCAGAGAAGATTTGAAGCAGGCGGTTTTGATGAATATGAGGGCGGTTTGAGGTAAAGAGTAATGAGTGAACAAGAACAGAAGGGCGAAGTGAAATCGGTAAAGCTGAGCAACTGACTGAGAAGAGATCAGCGAGAATGATCAGTTGGCGAGGATGCTGAGAGAGGCTAAAAACCATCGTGAGAAGTAACCCGAAAGGTAACCCAACAGAAAAAGGCTCGAACCCGTCGAGCCTTATAGCTGCTATGTTACTGATTCTAAAGATGGCGGCGCGGCGACTCGAACGCCGGACCTAGGGGTTATGAATCCCTCGCTCTAACCAGCTGAGCTACGCCGCCAGCAAGCTTTGCACTCTGACCAAACCTCCTTGACACCTCGAAAAGAAGGGCGCCAATTTAACATAAGGTTCTGAATTGGGCTAGAGGGAAAGGCAAAGGCAAAAAGGAGAAATCAAAAGGCAAAAGTAATGAAGAAAAATCTCATGAAATCAAAAATCAAAGGGTCGGAATTTGCTCCTCTATTTTTGCCTTTTGCCTTTTGCCTTTTGCCTTTTGCCTTTTGATTTTTCAAGACTCCATCGCTTGTTGTTCACCCATCGTCAACTCCTCATTCGGCAATGCCGAGGCTACAATCGCTCGAAGTCTCTCTGTCTGCTCACGTGTATAATCCTTATATTCCGAATCATCACCCGGTGGCGTCAATTTGATCGGCTCGTGATAGACAACTTTCAATTTATATGGACGAGGAAAGAAATGATGTGGCGAATAGGCTTGATACCCGCCGATGATCGTCACGGGCACAATCGGTACGTTGGTATCGAGCGCTAGTCGAATCACCCCCGGTTTGAATGGCATGAGCTTTCCGGTGCGTGTGCGCGCACCCTCGGGAAAGATCATTAACCCTCCACCCGCACGCAACTGTTTTAGCGAATTGCGCAACGCAGCTCGATCCCCACTGGCATTCTCAAGCTTCACCGGGAATGCGCCATAGGCCCGCATCAACGGCCCAAACAGCGGCACACGCGTCATCTTGCTCCAGGTCATATACCGCAATGGTCTTTCAAATGGGAGTGAGACCCAGATCGGATCCAGATAGCTGACATGATTCGGCGCAAGGATCATTGCACCTTCTTGTGGCACCTTCTCCACTCCTTCATATTCAGTACGAAAATAGAGGCGAAAAACCGCGGCGACGAATATTCGCGACAGTGTGAAAAGCCAGAGTTTCTCCATACAAGCAGTTTTCAGTTTTCAGTTTTCAGTTTTCAGTTTTCGGTGGACTGTGGGCTGGGAAGAGTGAATTCAATACCGCTGATTTTGCAGCCACTGAAAACTGAAATCTGAAATCTGAAATCTCTTCCTATACATTTCCTTTCTTCATTTCATTCGCCAGATAGTCGGATGCGCGCCATGACAAAGCCAAAATCGTCAGCGTCGGGTTTTTCTCGGTCGCTGATGGAAACGCGCTGCCATCGACAACGAAGAGGTTTTTGACCGAGTGCATCTGGCAAAACCCATTGAGCGCGGATATCTTCGGATCGGTCCCCATTCGGCATGTCCCATGTTCGTGAATCGCTTCGCCGGGAGTATCGATCCGCCCGCGACGGTAATTCCATGACTCGACCTTCGCTTCATGGAAAAGCTGCTCGACCGTGTCGTACATCTCTTCGGCCATCTTTCGTTCATTATCGCTATGTTTAAAGATGATCCTGGGCAGCGGCACACCGTATTGATCGACCCGAGTTTCATCTACTTCGACACGATTCTCTTCTCTCGGCGGGATCTCGCCGTAAGGATGCGCCGCTATCCACGCGGGATAACGCTTCTTTATTTCGCGTTTGAAATCAACACCGAAGCCGGAGAGGTCTCTCGACCATCCTACCCCATTCTGACAACCAATACCCCAGAACTGCATGCCGAAGCCCCGCGCATAATCACGCTTCTTGCCCCGATGGTTGAAACGCGGCATGTAGATATGCTCTCCGCCAATGCCGCTATCATGTGTCGTCTCGCGCCCGTAGAGCAGCGGCAGAAAGCCATAAGCGTGAAATCGAAACTGCTCGCATAGATACTTGCCGATCACTTCTGATGTGTTTCCGATTCCAGATGGATAGCTATTTGATTTCGAATTGAGCAGAATGCGCGTGGAGTCAATGCACGAGGCTCCCAGCACAACTACTCTGGCTTTGACCTGATACTCCTGTTTTGTCTTGCGATGGAAATATTGTACGCCGCCGGCGAGGCCAGTTTTCGGATTGACCAGAATGCGCGCCACCACCGCATTGCTGATGATCTTCAGCCTGCCCGTTCGCAAAGATTCGGGAATGAGGTGCTGCCCCGCGTTGAAGAAACTTCCCGTTGAACAGCCTGAGCCGCAATCGCCACAGTAATGGCAGGCCGCGCGCCCGCGATGAGGTCGCTTCAAATTTGCGCGACGACCGGCAACAACAGGGATACCCAGGCGCGTTGCTGCATCTTTCAAAACTATCTCACCACAGCGCGGTGCAGGTGGAGGCATATGATACTGACTACCCGGCAAGACGTCCGAATCATCCTCGCCTCCGCAGACGCCGATGAGTTGATCGACCCTGTCGTAATAAGGCTTGATGTCCTTGTATTCAAATGGCCAGGGAATGCCATATCCATCGTTGACTTTAAAATCGATGTCGGAGTAACGCAGGCTCACACGCCCCCAGATATTGGTTTTTCCGCCCCAACCCCAGACGCGGTAGAGGTTGAAAGGCAGATCGGGTGGTGTGAGCAGCGGCTGCTCGTTCCTGCTGAGGAAGAACTGATAAGGCTTTTCGCCCTGCCGCAGTCGTTCGCGTCGCTCATAAGGCAACAAGGCCATCCAGAAGTTCGCAGGATCAAATCGCTCGCCGGCATCCAGCATCAACACACTGGTACCCTGCCGGGTCAGATTCCACGCGGCCATCGCACCCGACGCGCCGGAACCGATGACGACGACGTCGTAAACATTGGGCTGCTTTTTGATCTGCATTATTCCTCCGCTTCAGACGGGCTTTTATAACATCAAGATAGTACACTGATTTGACGGATGGTTACAGATTTGCAAAGATCGATATATCATCGGTACAGCAACATGGAAATTTTGCTATACAAAATAAGAGGAGGAAAACACCATGCCATATTCAGAACTTTTGATTAAGCCCATGAGAGAAGACCTGACCAGGCTCGGTATTGAGGAGACGCGGACACCCGAACAGGTAGATGCTGCGCTTCAACAGACCCCGGGAACGGTTATGGTCATCGTCAATTCCGTCTGCGGTTGCGCCGCGGGAAAGGCTCGCCCCGGTGTTGCGCTTGCACTCAATCACAATGTGCTGCCAGCTAAAATGATCACCGTTTTCGCCGGCGCTGATATCGAAGCCACCGAGCGTGCCCGAAGTTATTTCAAAGGCTATCAGCCATCATCACCTTCAATCGCGCTTCTGCAGAATGGTCAGGTTGTTCATATAATGGAACGATACCAGATCGAAGGGCGCGGGGCCGAAGAGATAGCAAGCGAATTGACCAAGGCTTTCGATCAGCACTGCGCGGCGGTTTCACAGGATGCTACAGTAACGGACTAAGGAAGAAATCAAAAGGCAAAAGGCAAAAGGCAAAAATCAAAAATAAAGAAACAAGTTCCGACCTTTTGACTTTTGCCTTTTGACTTTTGCCTTTTGATTTCTTCCGTCTGTTCCGTTTTCTCACCCTCTCAATTCCCTCGCCAATCCCGTGAATCTACGCGTCGCCTCCAGATTGTGCATTGCCATTCCAATTGCCTTCGTCATTCCGATCATGACAACGGTCTTCTTCGCCCTCGTCAATGCCGTGTAAAGTAAATTTCGACTGAGCATCAGAAAATGCTGCATATGTAACGGGATCACGACTGCGGGATATTCACTGCCCTGTGACTTATGAATTGAAACAGCAAACCCGTGAGCAAGGTCCAACACATCCGCATAATCATATCCGACCAGGCGGTCTGCAAACCGCACTGCGATCATCTGATCTTCCAGATCGATATGTTCAATCGTGCCCACATCACCATTAAAGACTTCGAGCTTGTAGTTGTTGACTCGCTGGATCACCTTGTCGCCGGCGCGCAAAACGCGGTTTCCGCGCGTTAATTCGGTCTTCCCTGCCCCGGGCGGATTGAGAGCTGACTGCAGAACATCGTTAAGATGATTGGCGCCGGCACGCCCGCGATTCATCGGCGCAAGCACCTGGATGTCTCTCATCGGATCGTAACCGAAACGTCCCGGCATGCTCTTCGCAACTGATTTGACAATTAACTCGACGATCTCGTCAGGCTCTTCCGCTTCGATGAAATAGCAATCGCTCGTCTGTTCGCCAGGTTTGATGAGGCGGGGAAATTCGCCCCGGTTGATGCGATGGGCATTTTGCACAATCAAACTCTCAGCAGCCTGTCTGAAGACCTGTGTCAGACGCGCGACCGGGACTACGCCCGAATTAATCAGGTCCTTGAGCACCGTGCCCGGCCCCACAGAAGGCAGTTGGTCTACATCTCCGACCAGCACCAATTGAGAATTCGGATGGACCGCTTTGAGCAGATTGTTGGCGAGGATGATGTCAATCATCGAAGCCTCGTCAACGATCACCACATCGGCTTCGAGCGGCCATTCTTCATTGCGCTTGAACGACATTTTCGATGGATCGAATTCAAGCAAACGATGAATGGTCATCGCTTCGCGACCCGTGATCTCGGAAAGTCGCTGCGCGGCTCGTCCGGTCGGGCTCGCCAACAAGACGCTTCTACCCATCGCGTGAAAGAGAGCAACCATAGCGCGCAGAGTCGAGGTTTTGCCGGTGCCCGGGCCCCCGGTTAGAACTAATACTCGCTCCGCGGCCGCACGATGGATTGCCTGCCTTTGCTCGTCTGAAAGCTCTATTTTTCTTTTCGTATTAAACCGATCAAGCCAGTCTTCAATACGCCTGGCATCAACCCGTATCGGCTTTCCGAGCAATGTTCTCAGACGACGAGCTACTCCACGCTCGGACTGCCAGAGCGGAGGCAAGTAGATCGCCTTCTCCTCTATTTCCTCCTCAATCTTCAACAATCCATCGTTGAGCATCTTCTCAAGCGCAGCATTGAGCTTCTCCGGGTCTTCGACCTCGAGGGCGCTTGTCGATCGCTTGATCAATTCGGGTGAGGGTAAATAACAATGCCCTTCCTCAGTCGCTTCGAGCAACACATGTTGGAGGCCGGCTCGCATCCGCTCTTCAGCATCGACCGGCATCCCGAGATTTCGCGCAATCTGATCGGCAGTCCTGAACCCGATGCCATAAACTTCGGCTGCCAACCTGTATGGTGTCTTCTCAACAACCGAGATCGCGTCATTCCCGTACTGTTTGAAAATCTTCACGGCGAAATGCGTCGAAACGGAATGGCTCTGAAGAAATACCATGACGTCCTTGATCGCGCGCTGCTCCTGCCACGTTTTCTGAATCATCTCGATGCGCTTGCGCGCAATGCCTTTGACTTCAGCCAGACGCGAGATGTCGCTCTCGATCACATCCAAAGTCCGATCGCCGAAATGCTCAACAATTCGTCGGGCAGTGACCGGGCCGACGCCTTTGATCAATCCTGAGCCGAGATATTTTTGGATGCCCGCAATGGTCGCGGGCCGCACCACCGCATAATCAAGGGCTTTGAACTGATCACCATATTGAGGATGAGCGGTCCACAAGCCTGTCAAACGCAAACTTTCACCGGGTGAGACCGACGAGAAGTTTCCCGTTACCGTCACAGGCTCGCTGTGCCCCTGTGTTAGAAGACGCAAGACGGTGTAACCGTTCTGTTCGTTGTGATAGGTCACGCGCTCAACCGAGCCGGTGATTGTTTGATTAGCGCTGGATTGAGCCGCTTCCTCTTTACCTGCCATAAGTATTTCCTAGCAAGAATGGAAGAGGGAAAACGGAACAAACGGAAATAACGGAACAAACGGAAAAACCCCGAAGAATTTCCGTTTGTTCCGTTATTTCCGTTTGTTCCGTTTTCTCCTCTCATCCGAAAATTTGAACATTATTTCCATTTCTAAGCCATAACTCCCATACCCCATTTTACAGATTTATTTGTCGACTTTCATTTCGAACAACTTAGCACGCCGGCAAACCACATCTCACATAGGAACATTGCTTGCAATTTGAATGAGTTGAATTACCGGCAATTACATTGGACTTAATTCCAAGATCGAATCTCATATTGGCAATTGATTACACAAACCGCTTATCAGGATGACAACAATTTGGAAACCACAAGCAGGGAGTAAATTTATGAAAACTGAAAATAAACTCAGGTCCGGATGGAGAGTGACTAATGTGCTCCGTTTCCTCTTTTCCTTGATCCCCATAATCTACCTCGCAGCTACAGGAGATCCTAACGCCTTTGCTCAGGGCACGCGAGGTACTATCAGTGGTAGAGTAACTGATCCCAACGGCGCGGTCATCAACCAGGCGACGGTAAAACTTTTTGACATTGCAAAACAACAAGCGGTACGCACGGTACAAACCAATGCCGAAGGCGTCTACCAATTCGTTGAAGTAGAGCCTGCTGTTTACGAGCTTACTTTTACAGCGACGGGGTTCGCGGAGGCACGCCTGAAAGACGTAAAGGTTGAGCCAAACCGCAATGTGCAACTTGATGCGACGCTCACCGTGGGAGGGGCCACAGAAGGTATTACGGTAACAGCGGGCCAGGAGTTGGTAGACCGTGAATCACCAACGCTCGGCACGACTGTCGACTCACGCCGCGTCATCGGCCTGCCGCTGGATGGTCGCAATGTGCTCAACCTGGCGCTGCTGCAACCGGGCGTGACTCCCTCCAACCTGAACACGACGGCCACATTCGGTCAGGGCCTCGGAATCCGCGTCAACGGCAGCCGGGGCGTCGAGAACAACCTCACACTCGATGGCAGTAACAATAACGAGGTCGCTGTCGGAGGCGCGTCCGGCGCGCAACCGCGCCCTGATGCCGTGCAGGAGTTCCGATTGCTTACCTCAAACTTTGAAGCCGAGTTTGGCCGCAATACCGGTTCGGTCATCAATGTTGTGACCAGAAGCGGCGCGTCGGATTTTCATGGCAACCTGCGTTTCTTCTATCGTCCGACATTTCTCTCATCGGCGCGATTCTTCGACAAAGCGTTACCCGGCAGTCGCCCTTCGACCGATGATTTCCGCCGCCGCTTCGAGCGCAAAGAATTTGGTGGAAATATCGGGGGGCCAATCTGGCTTCCCAAGAAAGTCTTCGGCCCCCTCGGTACCGAGACTCGCAATCGCGCTTTCTTCTTCTTCGACTACGAAGAGCGGCGCCAATTGATCGGAGACACTCGGGCCATCACTGGTTTGCCCACGGCCGAAGAACGCGGGGGAATCTTCACGGCGCGACTTGGGGCAACCGGTCTGCCCATCCCGTTGCTCGATCCGGCAACCGGACAACCATTCCCTGTTATCTCAGGCTCGCTGACGACTCCGAACTCGACGGTCAAACAGCAAATCCCGAGCGCTCGTTACGCGAACAATCCGATCGTTCAATATTACCTGGGTTTCCTGCCCGTCGGCGATGTGAGCGGTACGGCATCGGCCGGCGCAAACGAAATCACCAACAACAAATACTATACCGGTCGCGGCGACTTTCTCTTGACCGATAAGCAGACGGTGAACTTCACCTATAATCAATTCGATCAGGTGATTGACAGCCCCTTCGCATTCGACGGCTCTCGCGTGCCCGGATTCGGCTCCGATGACAAGCGCACGACCTACAACCTTGTTGCGCGCCACACATATGCAATCACACCGACTCTCGTCAACTCACTGTTACTAGGTTATGCACGCAATAACCAACCGAGCGTTGCGCCGCAGAATCTCACTACGCCGCGTGAGATCGGCTTCTCGCGCGATGACTTTGTTGCCGATCAGCGGTTTATTGGGCCCCCTTCAATCAGACTTTTTGATCGCAGTGATTTCCGAATCGGTAACACAGTACAAGGCCCACAGGCGCGCATCTGGGAGAATTTCCAGATCCAGGATTCGTTGAGCTGGGCTCGCGGCGATCACCGCTTTAAGCTGGGATTCGATGGAACTCAGTACTATGGTCAAAGCGCCTTCGTATTCATCAACAACGGCGGATTCCTCTTCTCCCGCAATTTCGGCGGTAACACCAGTGGAAATGATTTCGCTGACTTCCTCCTGGACAATCCGGTCTTCTACCAATTCGGCAATACCGCTGACCGCGATTTCCGACAGAAGGCCATTGCCGCTTTCGCGCAGGATTCATGGCGCGTGAAAGACAATTTCACATTGTCACTAGGGCTGCGTTATGAATTCCTATCGCCGTTGAGCGACAAGTACAACCGCGTTGTCTACTATCGTACGGGAGCGACTTCTCAGTTATTGACGAGCGGGCAGCTGCGCGATGTCGATGGGCGTCTGATCACGGTCACACCGGGGAGACGCGCTCCGTTCGGCCCGGTCTTCGCCGGTGACCCCGATCCTGTGCTCGGCGGCAATGTGCCGGATGGTGGTGTTATTAATGACCTGAACAATTTCGGGCCGCGTATCGGCATTGCGTGGTCACCGAAGGCTTCCGGAGGATGGCTACAGAAATTGCTTGGGGCCGAACAAACCGTGATCCGCGCGGGTTTCGGGATCTATTACGGCGCGATCATCGGAGATGCGGTGTTGCAACAGAATGGCGCACCGGGCTTCGGCTCGATTGTCACTCAGGTCTTCGGCAACGGAGCAGGCACGACCGCTGATCCATTTGCACCCGACCCATATCCGACCTTCAATGGCAATGGTCCGGCATTGCAGAATCCGATCACTGCGCCTCGCACAATTGGCGCGCCAATGGCAGCGTTCCCGGGCTTTGTGCCGGACCCGGAATTGCGCACACCGTACGTCTATCAGTATAACCTGACCTTCGAACGCAGTTTCTTCAACAACTACGTGGTCAGCTTGAGTTATGTCGGCAATCGCGGCAGAGAACTTTACATAACACGCGAAGTCAATCCGGGGCTTGGCACCTTCTTCCCATTTCCGGCCGGGCGCACGCCTCCTGCCGGCGGCGTCACCAATGGAAACGTCAACCTTCGTCGGACCAATGACGACATACAAACTTCAATCCCGATACTCATCTCCGACGCGCGTTCCTGGTTCAATGCTTTCGAAGCACAGGTGCAGAAACGCTACAGCAATGGCCTGCTCTTCCAGGTGGCCTATACCTTCTCGAAATCGATCAATGAGGGCGATACGCAGCGTTCGGTGCTCGACGTCGTCGATCGTCGTTTCAGCAGAGGGCTTTCAGCAGACGATGTCCCACATCGTCTGGTCGCCAGCTGGCTTTACGACCTGCCGTTCGGAAGGAACTTCCAGGGTCTCGCGAAGCGACTCTTTGATGGTTACAGTTTAGGCGGTATCGCGACCTTCCAGTCCGGAACGCCATTCAGCGTGGCCAATATCAGTGGGACTGTCGGCTCTGAAGGCATCGTCAGTTTCGCCGATCTGGGCTCGGCCTTCGCACAGGTTGACGCGAGAGAGAATGACCGGCGCGCTTTCAACGCAAACTCATTCAGCCCCGTCATCTTGCCGGCAGATTTAACCGGTGTCTTTCGCCGAGGCACGGCCGGGCGCAATATGTTCCGCGCTGCCAATGGGATTAACAACTTCGATCTGATCGTCTCGAAAAAGACACGGCTGTGGAATGAGTCAAGCAATCTCGAACTGCGCTTTGAAGCGTTCAATGCTTTCAATCACACACAGTTCACCACGCTCGACTTGAATCTCAACAACATCGTGCGCGATTCTTCGGGCGCGATTGATCCCAACCGCAGCTCATTCGGTAAATTCACAGGGGCGCGTGAATCCCGCGTGGTTCAGCTCGCTGCGCGCTTTAGTTTTTAAGAGAGAAGATGCTAAAGCAATCAAGAAAATGATCTTCCCTCTAGAGCGCCAACGGCGCGAAAGATAATAGCCAGGGGTGGAGCGAAGCGAAGCCCCTGGCTATTATCCTTCGCGCCTTTGGCGCTCTAGGGGGAAGATCATTTTCTTGATTGCTTTAGCATCTAGCATCTTTTTCAGCTGTTTCGTTTTTTCTTATACAAAATAGTAATTTTTTGTCACTATTTTTATATCCGATTCTTCAAATTTCATCCGAATTTTTGAACTACTTTCCACCACGCTTCCTTCACACATCTACATGACTCAATGAAATTAGGCTTCTTATCACATCTGCTCTACCTGGAATGACAGTTGCACTATTAGTAGTTGTTTTTTGTTCAAGTGGTTTGGATTGAAATCCAACTCAAATCCAGCTTCCGAAGGAGGGTTTATGCGAATCAGAGCTTTGATCTCTATGCTCGCACTATTTGTTTTGTCACTGACATCCTTTGCGCAAACCAGTCGCGGCACTGTCAGCGGAGTGGTAACCGATTCAACAGGAGCGGTAATCTCCGGCGCAACCGTCGTACTGACAAACACAGCAACAACAGTCGCCCGGTCAACTGTCACCAATAACGAAGGCTTTTATCGCTTCGAGGCGGTCGATCTCGGAACCTACGCAATCAAATTTACAGCGACCAGTTTTGGCGCGATCGTCAAATCTAACATTGTGGTCAGCGCGAACCTGACATCTACCGTAGACGCACAGCTTTCACCTGGGACAACGGAACTCACGGTTGATGTGACAGCCGAGTCAGGCGCGTTACTACAAACCGAAGCGCCGGTGCGCGGGGGTAATATCGATTCGACGCGCATTACGCAATTGCCAATCGCAACGCGCAATCCGGTCGCTTTTGCCATGACCCTGCCTGGTGTTTCGACCAACCGGTTTGGGTTTGGCGTCAGCACGTTTTCGGTCAATGGCAGCCGCGGTCGTTCAAATAACTTCCTGATTGACGGCACCGAGAACAACGACATCTCGGTTGCGGGACAGGGATTCCAGATCAAGAATCCTGATGCCGTGAACGAGGTCTCAGTCCAAACATCGAACTACGACGCTGAGTTCGGACGGGCTGGCGGCGCGGTGGTCAACACGATTACCAAATCCGGCACCAACAGTTATCACGGGACAGTTTCGTGGCAATACGATTCGACGCGCGATGATACGCTGACCAACACACAATCACTCGATCCTGGGCTGAAACTGCGCGGTTATCCGCCATACGGCACCGAGCATATCTTTGCCGGCACTTTCGGCGGACCGGTAAAATTCCCGCGCTTCGGTCAAGGCGGGCCGGCGCTTTATGACGGCAAAGACCGGACATTCTTCTTCGTCGCTTATCAAAACCAGCGGCGGGCATCCAACTCGACGACGAGCGTTCTGGTGCCAACAGCTGCGGGCCGCGCCACACTGCGGCAACTCTTTCCTCAAGGCGCCAATCCGCGAATGGATACTTTCCTGGCCGTCACCGATGGTGTCCTGGGAGTTGCCAATCTCACAAATATTGCACTCGGCAATAGTCGACCGAGCATCGAATTTGGACAGGCGGTGACTGCCTTCGCGCAGACCTTTGTCGAGCCGCAATTCCAGGTTCGCATTGATCACAAGGTCAGTGAGAGTTCTCAACTTTCGGCGCGTTACCTGTTCGACGATCAAAATGACCCCCTTGGTGGCGCAGATTTCGGTCTGCCGGGTTTCACTACTAGTCAGGCAAATCGCTATCAGAACTTCCTGATCAGCGAAACGCACGTCTTCTCTCCGAGCATCACCAACGAGTTGCGTTTGTCGTATAACCGGATCGCTCTTTCATTCCCACTGGACCCGCCGAATACGCTGGGTTTGACCCTACCGAGCATCGTCATCGCTGGTATCACGAATGCTCAGGGCGTGGGTTGGAACTTCGGCATTCAAACAAACCTGCCGCAGGGCCGCGTCGCCAACAACTATGTTATTCAGGACACGATGACCTATGTTCGCGGCAACCACACCTTCCGTTTCGGCTTCGATCTGCTCGAACAGCGTTCGCGCCAGTTTGCGCCGATCATAGAACGTGGCTTGCTCAGTTATGCAGCGGGCGGAGGCTTCACCGCTCTGGGAAACTTCGTGGATGACTTCGGCGGCTCGGGGCCGACAACCGGCAGCGCCAACCGCGACTTCGGTAGCCCGGGGTACTATCCGGAGCTTTTCCGCCAGGCCTATTTCTTCCAGGATCGCTGGCGCTTCAACGATTCGCTGACACTCACTCTCGGCGCGCGTTATGAAAACTTCGGCAACCCGATTAACTCGATTCGCACGGCAGCATTCACCGGGCTTTTCAACGTCGATCCGGTGACGCTCACCGGGCCATTCTCGGAACCGAGCAAAGCCAAGAATGACAACAACAATATCGCGCCGACCATAGGCATCGCCTATACGCCATCGTTTACAGGCGGGCCGTTGGGAACTCTCTTCGGCAACAGGAGGACTGTTATTCGCGGTGGTTATCAGATCGGCTACGATTCGTTCTTCAATAATATCGCATCGAACGCAGCGACCTCTTCACCAAATGTCGTCGCAACACAGACGTTTTCGACAACCAGCACAGCCAATCCGCGAGGTCTGGCCAACCTCTCCAGCCTGCTGCCGGTCGTGGCGCGGCCCCTGTCGCCATTTGACGGCCAGACGCTGGTTGATCCGAATCTGGTCAATCCCTACTATCAACGCTGGTCATTGGGTATCCAGCGTGAGCTGTCAGGACAGACGGTTGTCGATGTTTCCTATATCGGGACCAAGGGGACAAAACTATATATGAACGAAGACCGTAATCCCCTTGTACCTGCCAGTCTGCGAATCACACCGGCGGGCTACACTGGGGCTACCTCGGGACGCATTGACAACATACAAGGCAGCCGAACCATTCGTTCCAACAGCGGCTCGTCGTCGTATCACGCCGGGCAGGTTTCAGTAACTCGCCGGTTCAATCGAGGATTGCTGTTTACCGGTTCGTACACTTATTCGAAGTTGATCGACAACAATAGCGAGATCTTCGCCTCGGCTGGACTGAACAACGGCTCGCTCTCGATCATCCCGCTCGTCCTTGGCGGTGAGCGCAACGAACGAGCAGTGGGGCTCTTCGATCGCACGCATCGGGCAGTATTCACTTACGTGTATGAATTGCCGTTCATGCGCGAGCAGAAAGGTGTGGCAGGGCAGATCCTGGGAGGCTGGCAGATTTCAGGCATTACCACCTTCGAGACTGGCGTCCCGTTCACAGTATCCAACGGTGTCGATGCCAACGCTGTCGGCGGGAATAATGACCGGCCGGACTTTAACCCTGCCGGTCAGGCAGGCGTGCGAGCAGTCCCGAGCGCAACCAGTCCGACCGGATTCATCAATCCGGATGCTAACAATGCGCCGATCGATCCGCTGACTGCACGGTACATTGGTCTGCCTGCAGGCATCGGGCGGACAGGCACTGCCGGACGCAACACAGAACGGTCGAAGGGCATCAACAACTTCGACTTCAGTGTGCAGAAGCAGTTCAGGATCACTGAAAGCACAAACCTCCAGTTCAGAACTGAGTTCTTCAACGCATTCAATCACCCGCAGTACGGCACATTGAGCGTCAGCCCATTCGCTCCGCCGACTGCCGGTCCCAGCGCCAATGTCACTACCACTGCGGCGGGACTATTCCTGCAACCGCAGTTCGGTGATGGAGGTGGGCGGGTGATCCGGTACCTGTTGAAACTTACTTTCTAGACTGAAGACAGAAAACGGAACAAACGGAAATAACGGAACAAACGGAAAATATTTTGAAATTCTTCCGTTTGTTCCGTTATTTCCGTTTGTTCCGTTTTCCTTCTCTCTATTTTGCGGTACTGATATTCGCGCTCGCGGGCTGAGTGATCGTGATGCGCGACCAATCCCATCCTTCCAATCCCCGTCTATTGATCGCCTTGACGCTCACGACCATCCCCGGCTTTACACTGCGCAGCGTCACGCGCGGTGCGCCGACCTTTAATCGTTTTATTGGCCCACTATCGGAGCCATAGGTCACGATGTAACCCACCACGCTCTTCTCGGTCGACGGCGCCCACGATAGCTCAGCCGCATCTCCGTAATAATTTACCGCTTTCAAATCCCTCACCGGTGATGGGCTGGAAGCGAGCAGCATCAGCGTTGCGACAGTCGTCTTGCTCGTCTCGGTAATAAGTTGATGATTGATCGTCTCGAGCAGGTCGGTCGCTGTGTGATAGTGTGGATTGCCCAACACCGGGTACGAACCGATTCCGCCGAGAATATCCCCGAAGGTTTCAAAAAATGCCGTCGCATCAGTGCCCCGGTGGTAGCGCGCATCATACGTAATTAACCGAGTAAAGAGCGAAGCGGCGGCGTGCTGAATATCGCGGATGCCGGCATTTGTGTAGCGAATCGTGTTGTCGAGCCGATTATCGTTAGCCCAGCCGATCATATCATTATTGAGTGCGGCGGTTATCTTTGTTTTGTCAGCCTGCGCTCGTCGCACAAACTCGCGGCTGCCCAACAATCCGCCCTCCTCACCGGTGAACGAGGCGAAGATGATCGTCGCCGGCATCGGATGTCCGGCCAACATTCTGGCAGCTTCGAGCAGGGCGGCAGTACCCGATGTGTCATCGTCTGCGCCAGGCCCGGCAGTGACCGAATCGAAGTGGCTGCCGACAACATAGACCAGTTCCGGATTCTCGGACCCTCGCAGCGTGGCGAGGACGTTGCAAGTCTTGCCGTCTAGCGCCGTGCGGCTTTCGAAGCATTGATACTGCGGCTCGTAGCCAAACGATTTGTAGGCACCGAAGAGATATTCTGCTGCCTTCCGGTTGCCGGGCCGCGTGATGTGTTTGGAATCGAAATCAAAGAGTGCCTTCTCATACTCAAAGATACGGTTGACGGATGCCTGCTCGACCACGCGCCGGACATCAGCGGCAATGGGCGCATAGATCCTTTGCCCTTCGCTCTGAAGCGACGTCTCGGCGGCGAGATTGCGTTCCAGCCGCGCCAACAACTCGGCTTTCGTCACCCTCCGATCAAGATGAACCAGATAGACGCCACGCTCGGGCGAGACCGTATCGCCATCTCGTTCGGCCCAGATCAAAACCAGCAATCCGTCGGGACTGGCCATCCAGCTGTATTCGGGAGAGATTGTCCGCACAGTATTGTTATGGAAAAGACGCGTGCGAGCGCCGGTCGTCAGATCATAGAGGTAAGAGCGACGATGTCGCGGCTCACCAACCATTGCAAGCAGCTGCGTGCCGGAGATGAAGCGCGGCAGCACGTCATGCTGAATCTCGCGGGTGAGTCGCGCCTCTCCTTTGCCATCGCGCTGAATGAGGTAAAGCTCCCAATCGTCGCGCGTCATCCTCTGATAAACAAGTCGCTGGCCATCCGGCGCGAAGGCGGGGGCATCGATCCGATCCGTTGTTTTCAACAAAGTCATCGCCTCGCCGTCAATAGGCAACCAGATGAGACTATTCTCCTGTCCTGTCCGTGCCACATAGGCGACTGCTGCGCCATCGGTAGAGAGCGTGAAGGCTGTTCCATTAACGATGGTCACTTTACGGCTGGCCAAATCAATAATCCCGAACCTGGGCGAGGTGGGTTGTGATCCGGCCGGCGCCGCTTGAGGGGATGTCTGAGACCGCTGCGTCTGGCCTGTGCTGCGCGGCTGCGGAAAGGGATTGGAACCCGGAATGTTGAAGAGTAATACTTTTCCGGCCGGATCAACCACCGGCGCGGTCTTGAATCCTTCGGATTCGGTCACTGCCACCGGCTGCGCTGATGTGCGAGTGACTGCGTAGATGTCGCTCCGCGTCGTCTCGCCTTCGCGCGCTCCGGCGAAGTATACGGTATCGTTATCGGCCACGAACGCAAGAGAGGCTTTGAGCAGATTGCCGGTCTGAAGTTCAGTCTCCTGCCGAGTCTGCAGATCGCGCAGTATTACCACCGCATATTTCATCTGGAGATAGTTGAGCATCTGCAGAGCTGCAATGCGCGCAGGAGGTTGCGCAGATGCATTATCGAGGGCGGCCTGGGCTTTTTTGAGTTCCTCGTTTTGCGTCACTTTGAGATAGGCGACCTTTTTCCCCGAAGGTGAGAAGACAGCGCCGGTTCCCGGCAATTCAGCCACGACGGTGCGCTCGCCCGCGACCTGAATCAGACGTGTGACAATCGCCTGGGCGTTTCCAGTTTCATAGGCAATGAGACTGCCGTCAGGACTCAATCGCGGGACGCGGCCATCGGCGGTGACTTCTTCGGTATAAAACAGCTCGCCCGTCTGCAGCGCAATCGGCTCCACGAACTGGTCGCCCGTCTGACTCTGCAACAGCCGGAGATACGAGCGCAGCGCAGTCACATAGTTGCCGTTATTCCACGCTTCATTCGCGGCGCGAAGATCCGCGGTGCTTGTTTCCTGCCCATTGATTATCGCGATGGGGGTGAGCAGTAACAGCAAAATCGTCAGCACTAGAATTTTTTTGATCATTTGCTCATAATCTTCTGCGCGATTATATTACCTGAGCGCTACATACCTAATCTACTATACGGAGGGAAGAGCTGTGCCCTTCTTCTTTGATCTATCATCTCTGATTCCAACTATCGGACGCAACCCTTTCGAGCCTGTCGTAGTGCAGGATGAAGTGCCGGCTGAAATTATAGAAGCGAAAGAGGAGGTTCCGGCCGAACCGATAATCGACACAGGGCTCCCAATTCCATCGCATTACGATTTCGATATAATGCGCATACTGGTCCAGGACCCATTCCATCTCTTCGTTTACTGGCAGTTAAAAGATAATCCCTTCGACCGGCTGCAGAGAATCTTTCCCACCAGTGAGATCAGTAACTTTCATACGGCTCTTAAGCTGATTGACGAGACAAATAATATTGCCGTCTTCTTCGACGCTGCCTTCTCCCGCGAATACTGGTTCAACGTCTTCCCTGACAGACAATACCGGGTCGAGTTGGGACTGCGCTCTCCGACTTTCGGATATATCAAGCTGCTCAGCTCAGAGTCGGTACTGACACCCCGTGGCGGACCTTCTGATCAGATTGCAGAGGAACCTCAATACCACATCACAGCTGACGAATATCTACGCGTGCTGCGCGAAAGCCATCTCGTCCCGGAGCGGGCGTTCACACTGGATGGATTGCTACCCGGAGCGGATGCGGTTCCTCCCGGAGCGCGCAACGCCATCTGGGATTCACTGCCGGTTTCATTCCGCCACTTGATGCAGTCCATTGCAGACATTCAAGCGGGTCGTGATTATGAAATATGGTGGGAGCGACTGAGGAAGGATGAACTCGAAGAGATCGTCCGTGAATTTCTCGCGATTATCAAGCAGATGGGCGACGGCGAGCTCGGTTATATGCTCTTACTGCGCTACCTGCCAGAGTTACTCCGCCGCGCGATCCAGGCCGAGGGTGTAGCTGCGGGTGAAAGCGAGCTGCAGATCGATAAACCAGTCACACTTTATCTTGCAGAAAAACTCGGCCAAAAGGCTTCAGAGATGACTATCGCTTCGTCATCCGAAGCCGTCCCACAACCGCCACCTTCGGAACAGCCGGTACCACCCATTACGCCCGGAGCCGCGCCAGGCAGTATTGCACAGGGGAAGTGGTTGCCGAGTTTGAATCGATAGTGTAATCTCAGAGCTGTCACTCTAAAGCAGTGAAAGCCTCCTGCATTGCCTTAATGACACAACCCGGTTTTCGTGAAACCACTATCTAAATCGTTCAGGTAGCTATTTGCATGAAACGAATGGATCGTTGTTTGTGTGCCCCGCACGTTACTCGGATAATTGTCATTGCAATCGCGGCGCTGGTGATTTGCTTGTGCACCAGTACCAACTCAATGGCACAAACCTTCTTGCAGCATTCCCGTTTGAATTTATTCGGGAACCCGGTAAGCTATGATCCTGACGGTGATGGTCAGGAAGTTCCGATATATGGCGGGATCGTCAACCTTCAATTACC
>JAKEHZ010000278.1 GCA_022614735.1 Acidobacteriota bacterium
ATTGCGGATTGCGGATTGGTTAGAAAATTCCTCTAAAATCCGCAATCCGCAATCCGCAATCCGCAATCAAAATGGCCCCACTTCTCTCCTTCGCATTTTTCTTAGCCCCGGACATCTCGACGCCTGCCATTCTCACGCCTTTAGATATTCTCAAGCTTGTCGGGTTTGCTACGGGAGCAGCCCTACACCTTTACCTCTGCCGGATGCTCTATCAACGCTACGGTGTCCGCCGCGCGGAGCGCTCGCTGCTGACCCTGGGTTTGAGCATCGGCTTGTGGCATCTGGGTAATTTCGCTGCGGCAATTTATGAATTGATTGGTTTTCAGAAGGGCAGTTCGTGGTGGTTGAAATCAGCCAATATCGTGGCTTATGTCGCTCTCGGGTTTCTGCCGCCATCTCTCGCTCACGCGCATTTCAGGGTGTGGGAATTGCTTGATAAGTGTGCCCCACGGAAGTTATTCAGGGTCTTGATCATCGCCGGCTACCTGCCACTCGTGATGCTGCCCTGGGCCGTCGCCAAACTTTGGAATGATCCGGATGATGATCCTACTAAGAGTCTCTCTCTTCTCTTGCTTCCATTTATTCTCTGGATCGTCTTCATTTTCGTCGAATGCGCCTTGATTGATTGGCGCCTGGCAAGCAAATTGCAGGCGGCTCGTGAAAGAAGGTTTTTTGAGGTATTCGGTGCATCGATGGCAATAATCGGCGCGCTGTTTCTGATCACTTACGTTCTCGGCGCCAGGGATTGGGGGAGGCCGGGAGAATACCTCGATCTGATAGCCAGGCTCTCTTCGATCGCCCCGACGACAATAGTAGCTTACTACATTTATCGATATCGCTATCTCGAGCTGGTTATTCGCCGGAGCTTCGTCTATGCGATCGTCGCAGCGATTGTCATGATAGTCTACATCTATGGCATTCGCCGAGTGAGCATTGCGCTCGAAGACAATTATGGTGTACGCGCCGACGTCATCGAAGCGTTGCTGATCCTGGTTGTCATGTTACTTGCCGGGCCATTACGGCGTTTGACCGATGGATATTTGCAGCGGCTGTTTGCGCGTGAGGTGGGGTTATATCGCGAGCTCGTGGCGCAAGTCGGTTCGGCGGCGCCCAGCTACGGCGAGCTCGATCACTTCGTCCAATTCGCCGAGAAAAGATTGCGCGAGGCGCTGGAGCTGGCCGAGGTGCGCATTGTCCCAATTAATACCGCAGAGAGCGAGACAGCCGAGGTTGGTCGCACAGCCGAGGAACGTCAATTGACCGAAATTGAAGACAGGTCATTGCTCGACCGTCTTAATGCGCTCGCGAGCTATCCGTTGTGGCGCGAGGGTCGCGTCGTTGGTTTAATGATCGTGAGAGGTGAACCACAAACATTGACTGCTGAAAAGCGGGAAGTAATGGCGGTCCTGGCAGGACACATCGCGGTCGCGGTTGAAAACTGCCAGCTCCTCGAAGAGAAAGTTAAACTCGAACGCGAGCTGGCCGAGCGTGAACGTATGGCATCGTTGGGGCAGATGGCCGCGACCGTCGCCCACGAAATCAAAAATCCGCTGAGCGCGATCAAATCAATCGCCCAGGTGATGCGTGAAGACGAACAGGTGAGTCGCGAATATGGCCGCGATCTGGATCTGATCACGGGTGAAGTTGACCGGCTCAACCGCAGCGTCTCTCAGCTCCTGAGCTTCTCTCGCCCGACTGTGGTCGCCTCTTCATCCACAAGCCTGCGCGATGTCATCGAGAGCGTACTCGCCATCACTCGCACTGAGGCAGATGAACGCGATGTCAGAGTGTCGTTAAATTTGTCAGCCAACCCGCAATTGGATGGTGAGAGAGCCGCCGCCCTCAAAGAGATTCTGCTCAACCTGGTTTTGAACGCTGCGCAGGCAATCAAGCGTGATGGCGAGGTGAAGATTGAAAGCGCGTTCAATGGGAGTAATCAATTGCATCTCTCGGTGGCTGACGACGGCATAGGAATTCCACTGACGATGCAGGAGAAGATATTCGAGCCGTTTTTTACAACCAAGCAGCGCGGGACGGGGCTGGGTCTTGCAATTGTGGCGAGGCGAGCGCGAGAGATTCATGGCACAATCAAGCTTATCAGTCCGATAATTGATGGTCATGGCACGAGGTTTGACATGGATTTGCCGTTGTGAATCAGTGCCGCGAGTATACTACCCTTCACGGTTAACTGAGGGGCTACCGACAAATGTGAGGTTAAGAAATATGGCGGATCCGAAAATCCTGATCATTGATGACGAAGAAGCTGCGCGCTACGGAATGGTTCGCGCGCTCAAAAATTACTCCGTCATTGAAGCTGCAAGTGCTGAGGAGGCGCGAAAAGAGGTCGCTCACACTCGGCCGCACTTGATCCTCTTAGACATCAATTTGCCCGGCACGAGTGGACTCGATTATCTTCGTGAGCTTGCCGGAACAGAAGATGCGCCGCCGGTCATCATGATCACTGCACACGGCTCTGAGCGCACCGCAGTCGAAGCGATCAAGGCCGGAGCTTATGACTATCTTCCGAAACCCTTTGAAGTCGATGAGCTGCGGCTGGTAGTCAAAAATGCCCTCGAAGCCTCGAGTCTCCGGCGCGAAAACGAAAAGCTTAGAGCCGAGCTCAAAGCCGCACGTGGAGTGGGCGAACTGCTTGGCACAAGCGAGCAGATGCGACGAATTTACGATCTAATTGCCAAGGTCGCGACTACTGATGTGACGGTCTTGATTTGTGGCGAATCGGGTACTGGCAAAGAACTTGTCGCACACGCAATTCACGAGCAGAGCGCGCATCGTCGAAATGGAGATTTCATCGCGATGAACTGTGCGGCTTTGCCCTCAGATTTAATCGAATCCGAGTTGTTTGGCCACGAAAAAGGAGCATTCACCGGAGCTGCGGGACAGCGCAAAGGAAAGTTTGAACTCGCACACGGCGGCACGATCTTTCTCGATGAGATTGGTGATATGAGCCCGAACACACAGGCCAAGCTGCTTCGGGTTCTCGAAGACCGTAAAATCGAACGACTCGGCGGCTCGCATTCGATCCCGGTTGATGTGCGCGTTATCAGCGCGACCAATCGAGATCTGGCGGCATCCATAGCCGCAGAAAAATTCCGCTCCGATCTCTACTATCGATTGCGCGTAGTCGAGATCGATCTGCCACCATTGCGCGAACGTCGGGAAGACATTCCACTGCTCGCCGAAAATTTCCGCCGTGCTTACGCTGAGAAATATCATTTGAGGTGTGCTGAGATCGGCGCCGATGCGATGAAGCAACTCGTTACTTACGACTGGCCGGGCAATGTGCGCGAGCTTCGTAATGCCATCGAGCGAAGCTTAGTCCTGTGTGAAGGAAGATCGCTGCGCGCAGAAGACCTGCCGGAAGAGGTCAACAGTGAACGTGTCACAGAAAGATCAGGCGAAATTTTCAAACGTATTTCACCATCAAATACGATCGATGCGACAGAATTACTGGAGATTCCCTATCTCACAGATTTCCGCGAAGCCAGGCGCGAATTCGAGCGTGCGTATATTGAGCGTGTCTTGCATGAAACAGGGGGCAACGTAACGCGGGCGGCCGAGAGAGTCGGAATGCACCGCCAGAGCCTGCAGCAAAAATTGAAAGACCTTGGCCTCACCCGCCGCTATGTGATCACCGAAGAGGCGCAGGAATCGGATGACGAGTGAAAGATTCATCTGACAGGCTGCGATAGCCAAGGCTAGTGGGTGAGTATTATTCAAGCGCCGCAATAACTGAAGTCCAGGAGAGATTGCGAAACAGGCGAAATTAGGCGAAACAAGCGAAAATAGGCCCATTTTCGCTTGTTTCGCCTAATTTCGCCTGTTTCGCAATCTCTCCTGGACTTCAGTTATTGCGGCGCTTGAATAATACTCACCCACTTTGGCACTCTCTTTGCTCTACACATCAGTGCAACCGTTGAGGACATTAAGATCTTGCGCCAAAGCCGTCCGCGTTCAGTTTAAGTATGGCTGCTGCGGCGTCGGCGGCTTGGCGCAAGGATTTTTTAATCAAAAGGATTTCAAATAATCAGATATGAAATTGAGAAGATTGCAGCGAGCTTTGCTGCCTGTTTACCTCATCGTTTGCTGCACAATTCTGCCGCTTCGGTCGTTCTTCGAGAGTGCCTCATCCCATACTTCATCCCCTCCACGCCGTCTCGTACTTGTACTCGACGGCGTCCCATACAAGACGATAGCCGATCTACGTGCCGAGGGACGTTTCCGTTATTTTCAAGAACCGGCGCGGATGATCTCGACCTTTCCTTCGCTGACCAATCCGGCAATGATCGAAATTTTACAAACCGAGGATTCGCCGGGTTATGAAGATCATTACTACGACCGCTCGCGTAATCGACTGCTCGGCAACGTTCAGACCCGTCTGCAAGGCGGGAGATTCATTCACGGAACTTTCCGCGAAACTTTCGACTACCACGCTCCAGCATTCAAGGGCGCTTTTGCATATGTCGCGGCGCCATTCGGAGCGATAGCCCTCGCTCAATTCGATTTGTCGGCCTTTCGTTCGGCTTTCAACAAATCCAAATCATCAATCTTCATTGGTTACATAGGAGAAACTGATACCTTGGCGCATCTCGGTGGCGAGAGGGCCCTGAAGTCTTTTTTGCGCACTCTCGACCGCACGATTGAAGAGTTCATCGCCGAGTCAAAAAGAGGTGGCGGGCGATTGGAAGTGGAGATGTTCTCCGATCACGGCAACCATTACACCGAGTATCGTCAGGTGAAATTGAACGATGCGATCAAACAGGCGGGCTTTATCACCGAAAAAAGCCTGAAGAGCCCGCAGAGCGTGGTTTTGCCGAAGTACGGGCTGGTCGGCTCATCGATGCTGTTCACCGCGGTTGAAAACCGTTCGAGGCTTGCGGAGATATGTGCAGCAGTTGAGGGCGTCGATTTCGCGGTTTATAAATCGGGTGACGACGTAGTCGAACTGCTCAGCAGGCGTGGGCACGCGCGCATGGTGCGCGAAGGTGACAAATATAAATACGATGACCTGGGCGGTGATCCGCTGGGTCTCCAGGACGTCATCGGCGCAATGAAGGATAGTCGCGTGATGGATGAGAACGGATTTGCTTCACGTGAGGATTGGTGGAAAGCAACGCAGCCCCATCGCTACGTCGATCCCCTGCGGCGTTTGTTTGAGGGCTTTGAGAAGCATGTCAGAAATCGCGCCGATGTGATTGTCAGTTATGAGGACGGTTATCAGCTGGGGAGTCCGTTCTTGAGCATCTTTGCACGATTGCGCGCAACGCACGGAAATCTCCTGCGTGGCGAGACCGAAGCTTTTGCAATGTCAACGAGACAATCTCTTGGCGGCGCGGTCAGAGGATACGAGCTACATCGCCTGTTTGCTCTCGATCAGAGGTCGAAGACTGAGAGCTATTTCAGCGACGGAGGGCATTGCCAGCTGGGGAAATTATTGGCGATGAGTGTTGTGAGGATGCACTCGATTGCGGATTGCGGATTGCGGATTGCGGATTGAAGAAACTTAGCGCAACAAAAATCCGCAAGCCGCAATCCGCAATCCGCAATCAAGTGTTCAGCCAATTCCAAGCATAACCTTCGCAAAACCTTCAAAGTTCGCTCAGAACGCGCTATCATCCGAAACTCCCCATTAACATAATAGCAATCGATCTTTGACCGGTCCCGCTGATGCTGGTAATAGCGGCAATTAAGAGCATTATAGTTTTTGGCCTCTCCTTAAAGGTCTTTGAAAAAATAATGGGCCCACGTAGCGGCAGACCTAGGTGTCTGCCCGGTCGGGTCGAGCGCCACTGCGGCAGACACATAGGTCTGTCGCTACGTGGGCCCATTATTTTTTCAAAGACCTTTAAGGAGAGCCGAGAGAGGAGAGCGCGATGGCAGATAAGAGTAAAGCAAAAGCCCAGCAAGACGCCAATCGGATTGCTGAATGGCTTGTCGATAACAGAGCAGAATTCGAGCAATCGGGAATAAGTGAAGATAGATTGACTGGTTCTCTTGGCATGTCGGTAACAGATGAAATGCAGGCAGTCGACTATCTGGAGAATCGTGATGAGGTAGTCAGATGGCCACAGGCACAGACGACTCCGCCGCGGTTTCTGCTTAAGCCTGGTCGTATATGGCCTAAAATCAGAGATGCGGTGCTGGTGAAAAGGCCCGGCGGGCAATGATGAACAGGCGCAGACGGGCATTATAAATTGAATTGCGGATCGTCCCCACGCAATCGCCGGACAGCGTGATTGAAGGGGTGCGCATTGAGGAGCATTGGAAATGGAGCTATTGGTCCGAGAAGCGCAGCCAGACGATGCCGAAGCGATTGTCGGAATTATCAATCCGATTATCGAAGCTGGTCTGTACACTGCTTTTGATACGCCGTTCACAGTAGAAGCAGAACGGAAGTATATTTTAGATTTGCCTCAACGCGGTCTTTTCCATGTGGCAGTACGCCGCCACGATCAGAAAATCGTCGGGTTTCAAAGCATGGAACCATTTGCCACATATACTCATGCGTTTGATCACGTTGGGGTACTCGGAACCTATGTCGACTTATCATACCGCCGCCAGGGGATTGCAATGCGTCTTTTTGAATTGACGTTCGAGGCCGCGCGGCGCAGAGGATACGAGAAGATCTTCACGTACGTGCGCGCAGACAATCAGGCGGCATTAGGCACTTACCTAAATCAGGGCTTTCAGATTATCGGGACAGCACGGAGACAGGCGAAGATCAACGGGAAATACGTGGATGAGATCATCATCGAAAGGCTATTATAGGATAGTAACTACTCGTCCTCCCTGCCGCTAACGCGGCAGGGAGGACGAGTAGTTACGTAGAATAAGCTGGTAAGCTCTCATGGATAACAAACTCATTATTGCAGGACGCGAATTCGACTCGCGTCTGATCATCGGAACAGGAAAATATCGCGCCAACGAACAGATGGTCGAAGCGTTCGAGCGGAGCGGTGCGGAGATGATTACCGTCGCCGTGCGCCGTGTGAATATCACTGATCGTTCGCAGCCTTCGTTGCTCGATTTCATCGATTTGAAGAAGTTCTCAATCCTGCCGAACACGGCCGGCTGTTACACGGTTGAAGAGGCTGTAAGGACGGCACGGCTCGCGCGCGAAGTGGGACTATCCGACTGGGTCAAAGTTGAAGTCATCGGCGATCAGAAGACACTCTTTCCCGACAACGAAGCGACACTTGAAGCGACGCAGATTCTCGTCAAAGAAGGCTTCACCGTGCTGCCATACTTCAACGACGATTTGATTATGGCGAAGAAGTTGATTGACGCAGGCGCGGCTGCGGTGATGCCGTTGGCAGCTCCAATCGGCTCGGGAATGGGAATACAGAACCCGAACAATTTGCGGATAATGCGCGAGCAAATCACTGAAGTCCCAATCATCGTTGACGCCGGCGTGGGCACAGCGTCTGATGCTTGCTTCGCGATGGAACTCGGCATTGACGGCCTGCTGATGAATACAGCGATTGCTGAAGCGGAGAACCCCGGTGAGATGGCCGAAGCGATGAAGCTGGCCTTGCACGCGGGACGTCTGGCTTATCTCGCTGGAAGAATGGCCAGGCGGCTGTATGCAAGCGCAAGCAGCCCGGTGATGGGTGTGGTCAGATGATCAAAGAGAAATCAAAAGGCAAAAGGCAAAAATCAAAAATCAAAAGGCAAAAAGTTGAATAAAAAGAGTTCAACACTTTTGCCTTTTGCCTTTTGATTTCTCTTTTTCGTTTGTTTCGTATTCTCTTTTATTTCTTCTTCCTTTCCACAATCACCGGCTGGCGTGCCTTAGGTATCTCTGGCTGAGTGATCCCGGCCAGAACCGGCGGGCCCTGAGTAACTGTGAGGATATACCTGCTCGAACCACTGTAGGCTCCAACGGCAATCAGGTATTTGCCTGTGGGCAGCGTCCCGGAGAGTTGTTCTAGAATGCCTGAACTGTTGGCGGATATCGCAATAACGCGGTAAGAGCCCTCGACGTTTGGCACCGCCTCGAGCACGAACAGATCAAGGTCAGCCGATAGGGAGAAATCGAGTCTGATTGTCAGGACCGTTGAGGCATCGAGCGAAAGCAGGAATAGATCGTGCAATGTTTCGGTCGTACCGTCCTCGAACCTGATAAATAGATCACCGGTATCATCCTTGGCTGCTCGCCCATCGACTATTGACGGCAGGAAAATATCAGTCGATGTGTCCGGCGAATCGTTCGGCTCTCCTTCATTGATAATCAATAAGCTTCCAACTGTGATTCTGAAATCGACGGGCGCGCTTTCGTCACTGATCGATCCTGATTCGAGATCGAAGGTGACAGTCGTGATTTGCGCCGGGCCTGTGGAAAGACCGGTCGGAACTATCGCAGTCAATTGCGTTCCACCCGATGCGCCGACCGGAATCGCAAAGTTGACCAGTCGGTTGTTTTGATAGAACAGCAGCAAAGAAAGCAACGGATCATCGTTTGCGAGATCATTTTTATTGACATCGAAAAAGTTCCCGCCGAAGCCAGTTCCGGTCGCGCGAACCGATTCACCGTCGCGACCGCTATTTGATCCGGTAGCGGCGTTGAGGACCGAAGCGAGAGTCGGTTTGATCGGCCCGGCCGGATCGTCGGTAATGGCGAAATCGAGCGCGTTAGATGGACTGCTTGGCCCGCCGTTCAGCGCAACCCGGCGCACTATGATTGTTGCCGGGCCTCTGCTGATCCCACCCGATGGGACTTCGACCAGGAGCGCAGAAGAGGTCGCGCGAATTATGCGAGCTCTACTTTCAATGAGACCCTGCCGGAAAATCACGCTGTTCTCATTCATATTGTCACTGAACCCGCTGCCGTTGATCGTCACCTGGTCGCGCGGTCTGCCCTGCGCGGGTTGCACACTCGCCAGCTGCGGCGGAGAGAGATCCGAAGCGAGCACTGTGAAATTGATGGGAGCGCTCGTATCGGAAATTACGCCGCTGATGCCGTCGATCGTTGCCGCGACGATGCCGACGGGGCCGGCGGCGATCGATGGAACGATCACTCTTACGGTGGGACTACCTGCCGGATCAATGACGACTTCGTTCAGGTCCGGCTCGAGTATGGCTATGATAGTGTTATTGCGAATGAAACCTATGATGTTGCCATCGGCAATAGAGCTCAATCCCTGGCCGCTGATTGTAATCTTCGCACCGGGCGGCGCGGCCTGTGGGCTAACCCCTCGAATTGTGGGCGCGGGACGAGAGACGGTGACAACCGCACGGGTTGTAAGAGTGTTTCCTGAAAGAACGGCGCGCGCTTCAATGAGCGCCACCCCTGGGCCAATGCGCGTGACATTGAATGAAGCTGTCGTTTGTCCCGCTGGTATCGTCACGTTCGCGGGCACAGTCGCCACGCCCGTATCATCACTTGCCAGAGTGACTAACAATCCACCGGCAGGCGCTAGCCCTGTGAGCGTGACTTCGACTTTGGCAGGAGAGGAATTGGAGTCGAAATCGATGACGAACGGCGATAAGACGAGGCCCGATTGATTGGTATTACTCAGTGCGATCGCCCCGACATTCGTCAAGCCGCCAATAACGACGGTTGTGAGAGATGAAGTGCCGCGTGGCGGAATGCCATATTGTTGCGGCAAGACGGCCTCGGCTTGAATCTGCGAAGAGCCCGCCGTCGAGACATCAGGAATGCTGAATCCTCCGTTTTGATCGGTGATGGCGGAGCGCCCATTGACCGATACAATCGAACCGTTAACTGGGAGGCTCAAACTATCGATCACACGACCCCTCACAGTCGTCACGGCGTCAGGCACGCCCACAAGCCAGAAGCTTGCGAGATCTACTACTTTACTGTCGGAAACGACACGCGTTCGGTCGGGCGAGACGGTCGCGGTTCCGCGCTTAATGAAAGCGCCCCTTTGAAAATCGTAGCGATAAAGATCGAGTTTGGAGCCCGGCGGCAGAGCGGCCGGAGCAGGGTTTAGGAAACTCAAGGATGCGCCCGGTGAGAATATACAGTTAATCGGGGTGATCTGCGCGATAGCTGATGAGTAAACTCCAGGCGGCAATTGAATGCCGGGTAAACGCGATCCCTCTAAAACTGTCACTTGCATCGGTCCGCTGGTTTTGCCGTCGGGGAACTTCACGCGCGTGCCAATTGCTATTTCGAGTGAAACACCGCGATTCGAGATAACTATGTTCTTAGCCGGGCTAGGGGAAGGCTGTGCCTGCAGTTGATTGTCAACCACAGTGGAATTCTGCTTGAGCGCGGTGAGTAGTTGTGTGCTGGGCAGTGCTAGCTCAGAGCCGTCGGAAGAAGCAGTAGTCCCGCCCACGTTTCCGCTGCCGCCATTGATCTGCTGCATACTGATCGGCTGCGCAAACTGGTTATCGCGATCTGCCAGGGCGACAATTTTAAGCGTGATTTGAGGGAAAGGCGGGTTAGCGTTTACCGTATGGCCATCAACCTCGATCAGCGAGACGCCTGGAGGCATATCGGCCATTACAAAAGTCCCCTGGGGGTTTGTTCGCACACTGGTATTGGTGCCGACCAAACGGACCGTCACGTTTTCGAGTGGAACGGGCGGCGAAGAGCTGGAGCCTGTTGATTGAACAAAGCCGCTCACGGAAGTGCGCACGCGAAAGACAGCGTCACTGCGCGCCTCGCCCTGAGCGGTCTGGACCGTGACACGGCCCGATTCCGCGCCGAAGGGAACGATCACAGTAAGAAGATTGGCCGTCGCCGCAATGACGCGAGCTTGCGCGGAGCCGAAACGCACAATATTTTGCTCCGGAGTCGTCGAGAATCCGTTCCCCTGAATGCTCACCGTTTGTCCGGCAAGCGCCGGGTCCGTGACGTTGAATCCAGTAATTGCAAGACCGCCGCCTGGCGTCCCCGCCATGTTCACTCTCACGGCGTTTGAAGAGACGCCATTTGCGACCAGTGTGACATCAACAATGCCGCTACCTTTGAGCGAAGTCGGGATTTGTAAGTTGACCTGATCGAGACCGGTGAAATCGGTTACGGTGAACGGAACAACGGGAACGTCAACACCACCGATTATTGCATGGAGCGATCCAGATGGCGCATTACGCATAGCTGTGCCGAAGAGTATCAGAAAAGCCGGTCGTTCATTCGTGCCCACATCGATCGGCGCGGGCACGACCTGACCGGGATGTACGGGGTCAGGCTCGAATGGTAGGGTAGAATCATAGACAAACTGCCCGCTCTCGTTGACTCGCCCGGTAAGGGCGGCCGGAGGTCCGACACCGGTGGTATTTGCGGTGAAGATCGAAGGAGCGGTTTGAGCGATCTTCATATCTCCGCGCGAAATAATCTGATCGCCATTCTGATGAGTTGAAGTAATGATAACCTGCATATCGCCTGCCGGAGTATTCGGCGGCACGAGGTAATTGACCTGCCCTGGTGAGACATAGAATAGCGGTGCTGCGACACCATTGACCGTCACAGTTGTGTTAAGCAACGAAGTCGGCAGCGGCTGTGACGGAGCGCCCTGTGTGCCGGTGGCAAGTTGAGTGCCGAAAGCCGCGACGATCGAATTGGGGGCAAGCGCCGCAGGAGAACCGATAAAGCTGGCTGCGGAGACGCTCGCGACCGGGACACTGTTTTGGATTGTCACTGCAGCTCGCGCGCCAGGTAAAAGACCACTGACGCGTAGAACCGAAATTATTGCTGCGAGCGCCAAGAGAGAGAGCGCCAAACGAAATATGTGAGCACGGAAGGTTCGTGTGTTTGAAATATAATCGCTGCGAAGCTTTTTAATCATCTACTACTCTCCATGTAATTGTGCTAGGGACCACAGGGGCATTCGGCTGTGGAGGCAAGAGGAAGGATAGAGCGAAGACACAGAAAACTACCATTGAAATTAGAGACTACCCATTCGAGCCGGATAGCCGATTATAGTGCTTTTGAGAGAGCGAAGTAAATAAAATTGAATGGGGAATCGTAATGCCTAAGTATATGGTGGCAATTGACCACGGACCGACACGGATGCGACGGGTTTTCACGGATTTAATCCACGTTAATCCGTCGCATCCGTGTCGATCTGTGGTCAATTGCCACCATATACTTAGGTATTACCATTGGACTTTGATTTAATACCCGATTCGCGGGTTGAGAATGTTGTCTTAAGACAAGCTGCTTGAAACTTGATCAGGAAAACGTAAAATATGTTTGTTCCTGAAAGCGCCTGAGGCAGATCATTACTCTTGCCGTAAATGCATTACCAGATCCGTTTCAAGCGCTACCTGATCTTCATTTCGTGATCTGGGTGAACAAGAATGGCTAATCTTTATGCCACACTCGGTGTCAATCGCACCGCCACTCCGAACGAGATCAAATCTGCATACCGCCGTCTGGCGCGTAGGTATCACCCTGATGTGAATAAAGATCCGTCTGCCTCCGTAAAATTCGCCCAAATAAATGAGGCTTATCAAACATTGATCGATCCTGAACGCCGAAAGGTTTACGACCGTACGGGAAGAGCGACATCGGCTGGCGGCGGGGCAAAGCAGCAAGGATCTCCCCAGGCGCGAGCGGCAAGGCGCGCATACTACCAGGCCAGAGCCGATCGCATCGTTAACGAATGGCTGCAACGTGAACGTGAGGAGACGCGTGCGCGTGGTAAAGCCGTTTACACTACGGTAACTCTCTTCATCTCGACCTTTATGGTCGCGATCATGAAGCCTTCGATCTTCGAGACGACCAACACATTCTGGCGTGCAACTCTCATCGTTCTGTTCGCCGTTGGCGTCTATCATCTGTTTACAAGTCTCAGAGAACATTTCGATCATTATACATACCGGCCGGAGAGAATATCGATTACGCGCACGCACAGATCGAAAAAGCCTTTCAAACGCAGCGTAGCGTGGGCGTTCGTGATTGGCGGTTATTTACTTTCACTCGTCACAGGGATGCTTATCGGGATGTTGACCGAGGATTTTTCTTCGCAATTCTTCGGTAATAACACGCTCACTGATGCACTCTTCGCCGTATTATTCTATCCACCAATTGCCGTTCTGATAGTAGATACAATGTACTTGATCAATCAGCGCTTCGAGGATCTGTGAAACTTCAACTAGCTCTCCTGCCGGGCTCCTTGTCTCTCGTCTTTTGCCTCGCCGCAGCTTCATTCCTTTGTGATCAGTCATTCGGCCAAAGCATTCCGACTACAACTCGGCCCCAACTCACCTGTCGCATAGATCAAATATCGCCGCAAGACCGTAAGCTCAATGTCAGCTGTACGGCTTCTGATCTACTAGCGGGTAGAATGGCACTACGTTTTGTAGATCAGTTTGCTGGCGTGGGCAGTTTGAGCGAGCGCATCTTTGCGCTCAGAGTACAAGATGAAGCCGGTGCAATCCTGCCTTTGGAGATCCGTGGTGATGGATTATATTTATTCAATAATGGCAGTCGGTCACGGCGAGTAACAATCAGCTATGATATGCGTCTTGGGCGCCCCCTCGGTCCATCGCAGTACGCTCTCACGTCGAGCCTTGGTTCGGATGGGGGATTTTTGATCTTGGGTGATCTACTCCCCGGATTGTGTGTCGCTGAGGACGAAAACTGTGAGACGAGCTCAGTGCGGTTGCAAGTATTGACCCCAGCCGGATGGAAGATTACGACGACTGAAAGACATAACAGTGGTTTTTTTGAGATCGCCGACCCACAACGGGCTGTCTTCTTTCTGGGTAATCTTCGCGAGAAAAGAGCAACAGTCAAAACGATGGTTTTTCGCATGGCGATTGTAGGGGTATGGGGATTTAGCGATGAAGAGGTATTTAGGATTGTCGAAGCAATCGCGCACGATCAGGATGTAATTATTGACAGTGTGGAGGCGGGAGAATTTCTCGTCACGCTCGCCCCATTCCCTCTGCCAATGACAGGATTGCGCTCGAGCGCAGTAACGATCGGACGCACAGTCATTCTGCAGCTCAGTACCAACGACAATACAGCACAGAGTTTCGCGCACTTCCGTCGCCACCTTGCACACGAGATGTTCCATTTCTATTTGCCGAACTCTTTTCAGATTCGCGAAAACTTCGATTGGTTCTGGGAAGGGTTTACGCGATACATCGCGTTATTGACCCTGGCGCGTCTACGGGTCATTGGATTGCGCGAGTATTTTGATGCGATTGGCGCGGAATACGAAGCTTATGCATTCAATCCGCTACGCGCGCGGGTTTCGCTGATCGCCGCTTCGCCCGAGAAATTCGCGGACAAGGCGAGCTACGACCTGGTTTACCGCAAGGGGATGCTAGTCGCCGCGCTTTACGACCTGGAACTGCGTTGGCAGAGCAAAGGAAAGCTGTGCTTGGCGGATGTCATCCGAGGACTATATCAGAACTATGCAAAGCCGATTTTGGAGGTGGGAAATAAGGAAGTGCTGAGTGAATTAGGCAAATTGGGTGATTTCAAGCGGGCAATACACGATGATATCGAAGGGACGCAAGAGATCGAAATCCTCGAAAGGCTCAAACCTTATGGGCTGGTCGTTGAATCGAGCACAGCGACACAAGGGAAAGTACGGATAAGCAAAGCGGCTAAGCTCACTGAAAGACAGCGTGTATTTTTAGAGCAGCTGGCAAGCGAAAAGTGAGGAGAGAATTTGTTTCGTTATTTTCGTTTGTTTCGTATTCTCATCCTGCCTCTTCAATAGTCACTGAAGGAGTACTGGCGCTTCCGGATTTACGTGAGCGGTCAGTGAAGTAAGCAGCAGCCAGCCAGCCAATGCAGACGACGACAATTGACATTGAGAACCACTGACCATATTTCCCATCAGGAGACCAGACTTCGGTTGCTGCGTGAAGAGCGTCACTGTTCGGTAAAATACGAGCTTCAGTAAACTCGTGAAATGTGTAGATTGCGACCTGGACCAGGAAGAGAACGAGGAAGAGACTGGTGACCTGGAAGAAACGCTTAATATTGATCAAATGGCCGTAGCGCGCCCAGGCCAGTGCGAGTATCGTCGCAGCGGCGAGCCCGAGCAATGCTCCGATGAGAAGTTGGCTTTGATCTTTTATCTGTAAAAGCAGGAGGGCTGTCTCCATTCCCTCACGAGTAATCATCAACACGGTGAATATGAAGACGCCGAAAAATGCTATGGGGCTTGAACGCCCGGTTGTCGCTTCATCCAGCTTTTGATGCATCGTCTGCTTAAGCTTCGGCGCAATGCGGCGCATATGGACAATCAACGAGGCGACCAAGACTATCGCAATGAGTCCAAATATACCCTCCCACAAAGCCTGATTAGTGCCCTCAGTTCTCTGATTGAGCCAATAGCCCAACCCTGCACTCGCGACCAGCGCAACAACTATTGCGCCATAAACCGCCGGGGTTAACCATCTCTGGCCAGTCTTGCGTAAGTACGAGAAGATAATAGCAACGATGAGAAATGCCTCAAACCCTTCACGTAGAACAATAATGAATGCATTTAACATGGCGACGCCTTTCTCCTTGAATTCCGTTACCGCAATCACGCTCATCTACATCTAGGGGATTTTACTAGAGTTGAAAATGATTTTCAACTTCTTTAATGCCTTTAATGTGGGAAGAATGGAAGGGGGGAGAGGTAAGGATAGTTTTCATCTTTTCTTCGGGCGTATATGGTGGAGAGGGCTTCGAGCTTCTATTTCGTGTTGACCGCGCTGGTCATTTGGAAGCGCAGTTCACCAAACCGAGTGCGAGTGGCGATGTATAGTGGCAGTCGTCGGGCGTCGTTCGAGATCCATGCTTGCGCGATAAGCACCTGGGTTGGTGCGGTGGTCAGAATATCCAGCTGCCAGGCATCACGTGTGCCCATTGGCCCTCCGATAGGCTCCTGTTTGACTGCTTTGATTGTGACCATTCGCAGTCGTAGGTTGGCATCGAGGAATGGGAAGTTATAACTCGCGCCGATTTTCAGATCAGCTGCGCGCGTCGCGTAGAAGAGTGAAACCAGGTCGAGCGTGCCCGGGCGAATCGACACCTCTGATCCGGTGGAGAGCGAGGCGGAGTTCTTCGCCCAGTTATAGGCTGCGGAGACCTGTTTTATTCGTTTGCCTTCGCGTAATTGCAAATCAGTCCTGACCGGTGTGAGTTTGTCAACCAGAGCGAAGCTGCTCACTTGATCATTGACATTGATTAGCGTGCGGGCCGCACCCGTGCTTGTAGCCTCACCATAAAACTCAAATACCCGGTTAGTGCCAAGCAATCCCTGCTGGCGCACTTCGAAACTCGCTCGGCCAACAGAAGCAAAATTGCCCCAGGAGATATCATAGTTGAGCCTCTCACCGACGACGAATGGCAGTGAGCGTTCGCTGCCACTGTGCTTGCCATTTGTCCCATTAATCCCATTCGGCGGGTTTCCTGATTCATCTGTCGGAGCAATGAGTTTGGCGAGAGGAGTAGCAGAACGCGTTCTGATTGCTGCGCTGGTCAATTCGGCACGCACATCGCCAAATGGGAGCTTCGCTGTCATCAGAATTGGAAGTTTTTGTTTGTCGTCGGAAAACCAGATATTTGCCCGATATTTGCTGAACTTCTTTTGCGGATCGAACTTCACACAGACAGCGTTGTAGGTTCCCGCTTGCGTGGTAATACGCTCGCGTCCCTTGACAACGGCTTCAATTTCGATGACTTCTCTGCCGTAGAGCGCTATGAGTTTTTGTTTGCTGTTTTCAGACAGTGAGCGTAAACGCAGACCATAGAGGAGCGAGGTAAAATCATAAGTTCCCGCAGGGATGGAGACAGTGATTTCGTCAGGAAAGAGAGCTACTCGTTTGGCATGATCGAAGATAACCGTTTCCTCTTTTTGCTTTTGACCCTGGCGAACTGAGTTGACGACCCTGTGAGGAACTGCATTGCTCGTGCTGATGTAGGAAATATATTGATTATCGATCTCCCCAAAGAGTGAACGGACCTGGCCGCTTGTCTCAACCTTGGTTTTAATTTGGAAACTATCCTGACTAAAAAATTGACCTCGCTCTGTAACCTCCAGCTCGAGCCGCGCCGCCGTGGAAAAATTCGACCACGAGACATTAAATGATAAACGCTCTCCGACAACGAAAGGAGGGCCATCCGTGACGCCCGCCGAGACATTTGCTGCTTTACCAGTTGGCGATGGATTCGGCGTTGAGGGTTTGGGTGGGGGTGTAAGTCCGCCTCCCCCACCTCCTTGCTGTGCGTATAGCCGCAAGCCATAGCTGATAATGCCGATGGCAAGGATTCCAATAACAAAAATGCGAACTGACCTCGAAAACAGCATTTAAAAGTAATTCCGCCTTACTGCTGATAATATTTTGGCGATTAGGGCAAGGTCGCCGCGAACGGCCTTATCTGTAAACGTTCATCGCGGGTTTCGGTTCAATTTCTTCTCTAATCAGTCTCGTCTGAGGATTTCCGGCTCAATCTCCGCGAGAATTTTTTTTGCGGTGTTGACTGGATCCTCCGCCTCCGTAATCGGTCTTCCTACGACAAGATAATTTGCTCCCGCGCGGATGGCTTCGGCTGGAGCCATCACACGCCTTTGGTCATTAAGAGCCGAACCTGCGGGCCGAACACCCGGTGTGAGAATGATAAAATTGGGATTCTTCATCGCATTTCTAATGGGAATAATTTCATGCGGTGAAGCTACAACGCCATCGATTCCCGAAGCCTCGCATAATTGCGCGAGGCATACGACCTCGTCTTCGAGCTTGCGTTCAATCCCCACTTCATTCAAAGAAGCTTGGGTATGACTTGTTAGAACTGTCACACCCAGTATCAAGGGGCGATCGATCTTCTCAAGTTCGGCCGTTTTCTTCACAGCCTCGGCGGTCAACCGCATCATTTGTGATCCGCCCATTGCATGAAGATCAAAGATACTTACTCCCAGACGCGCAGCCTCAATACCGGCTTTTGCAACAGTGTTCGGGATGTCGTGAAACTTGAGATCGAGGAATACTCGTTCGCCCATCTCTACAATTCCCCGGACAATATCCGGTCCAGCTGCGGTGAAGAGCTGTTTGCCAACTTTGAACATTCCGACAATACCGCGCAGGCTAGATACCAGAGTCATCGCCTGAGGGGCCGTCTCGACATCGAGCGCAACCACCAGCGGATTGCGGATTGCGGATTGTACATTTGGGAAGTTGTCCACCCGTTTTCAAAAATCAATTGATGCTGATCGTCAGCAGTGTTTCGGGGTCAACATAAATTCCTTGCCATCTTACGCCGACGTGAAGATGTGGCCCCGTTACCCTTCCAGTCGCGCCGCTTGAGCCTATGATTTCTCCTTTTCTCACGGGGTTGCCTTCGTTCACATTGATCTCTGACAGATGCATATAAAGCGTCAAAAGCCCATTTCCATGATCGATCACAACAAAGCCACCTTCGTAAAATAGATCGCGAGCGAGGATTACCGTGCCGCTGTTCATAGCCAGGACAGGAGTTCCAATGTCAGCGCGAAAATCCAGGCCCTGATGAACACTCTGCCGGACTCCATTGAAGGTCCGTTGCGTCCCGAATCCTTCAGTGATCACATTTTCAACCGGAGCAACGAAACGCCCAGCCCACAGGCGGTCTTTTATCGTTTGCCTGAAGACTTCATTCTTCAATGCCCTCTCCTGATTAATTCGCGCCAGCGTCTCGGCGTCAGGTTCCGTGTATTTACCTGGAACACTGAGGTCGATGGTGCGGTAGGCGGCCTTACCGACCGTGACGGAGTGGCTGTAGGAAATTCGCGCCCCGTTCGCTAATCTGGCTTCGAGCGAGAGTTGGTGCTGCCCGGAAGCGGTATCAATGCCCACGCCTGCGAAACCGTACCACGTCCTGGTCTTTACGTCAAAGTCGAAAAATACTTGGTGCCCATGCCAGCGACCGGAAAGGGATTTCAATGTTCTTGACGACCTGATTCTAAACAAGCACGGCGAGCCATTGACTAAAGACTCAGGCTTCCATCTCACCAAGAGAACGATCGATCTGGGAGCTCGTTGCGATGGCTCTGCCGCAATCCCTGAATGTGTCAAGAGAGGCGGCAATGAGATCAAAAGCAGAGCTTGTAGAATAAGGATGCCCTTCATCGGGGGATCTCGGTTAAAACAGCCTATCTGGAGCTTTGCGAGGGTAGGTCAGACGACACCCTTTCAAACCTCATTGAACTGCGGCTGGTAGTTCACAATACCAGAGTGGCCTTTCATTATTCCTTCTCGCAGCTCTAATAACATAAAAGTTTCGTCGGATACATTATATACGCATTTCACCCCAAACCGACTGGCCGGCACGAAACCGAAGCGAGGATAGTAAGACGGATGACCCAGCACTACCACCCAATCAATTCCTGCTGCTCGACATTGCTCAAGGCCCGCTACGACCAGAAGTGAACCGATCCCCTGATTTTGAAATTGGGGCAGGACAGCCAGCGGGGCAAGTCCTACCGCGGCAAATGCGTTGATTCCCGGCTCGAGAGTGACGGGGCTGAAGAGTATATGACCAACGATCTGGCTGTCTTCCTCTGCGACTAGGGAGATGGTTACTTTCCCATGCCTGCGCAGCGCGTCAACCAGATCAGCTTCAGATGGCCCACCGAACGCCATTTCATTGACGTGTCGAATTGCTTCAATGTCACCCGGGTTTTCTTTGCGGACGATCATCTTAGTGATTGAGCTCAACAGTTCCCACCAGCGCGCCGATATTCTCCAATCCATTCCGCCTGCAGTAATCGGCCAGTCCATCAATTATTTTCATTGACGCGCTCGGATCATAAAAATTCGCTGTACCGACCTGTATTGCAAGAGCTCCGGCAATGATAAATTCGAGCGCGTCTTCGACTGTGGCGATTCCGCCAATGCCCATCAATGGGATTTTGACGGCGCGGAAAGCTTGAAACACGCATCGCACAGCGATCGGTTTAATTGCAGGACCTGATAATCCGCCTGTGACGTTTGCCAGACGCGGACGGCGCGTGTTGATGTCAATTGACATACCCACCGCCGTGTTGATCAATGACAATGCATCGGCACCTGCATCCTCAACCGACCGCGCGATTACCGCGATGTCCGTCACATTTGGCGATAGCTTGACGATGACCGGACGGCGAGCCGCTCGTTTGACCGCAGCGGTGACTTCGGCCGCCTGCCGCGCATCGTTGGCAAAACTTTCGCCTCCGGCCTTCACATTCGGGCATGAGATATTCAGCTCATAGCCGTCAATTCCCTCGCCGTCTTCGAGAATTTCAATCGCCTCGATGTATTCTTCCACCGTGTAGCCGAAGACGTTTGGAATTATCCTTGTGTCGTAACGCCGCAATTCCGGAAGCTTCTCTTCTACGAACGCGCGTGCGCCGATATTTTGCAATCCAATTGCGTTGAGCATTCCACCGTGAGTCTCGACTATGCGCCACGGTGCATTGCCGCCCAGGGGTCTCGTTGACAATCCTTTTGTGCAAACCCCACCGAGTTTATTGAGGTCGATTAACTCGGCCATATCCAGACCGTAGCCGCACGTCCCGCTGGCGGTCAGCACGGGATTGTTGAACCGGATTCCTGCGATTTCGACAGAGAGCAGATCGGATTGCGGATTGCGGATTGCGGATTGTGGATTGTTATTCACGTCGGGTTCCGTCGTTCTTGGCAAACTTTAGTAAAAATTGTTTGTCATCGAGAAAAGTCAGGCGATCAACTGCCTCGCGAAAGGTGAGCCACTGGCAACACTCTATCTCATCAGAGGGCTCGAAGTTCGATTCTCCCAGAGCTTCCATATGCCAGTAAAGGACGACCTTCGGTATACCCTTGGCAAGATATTTGGTGAATCCGGCGAAATCGACGATAAAAGTGTCATAGCCGGTTTCTTCTTTGACTTCACGTTGCGCCGCCGCATCCCATCCCGGGTCATCATCATCAATGTGGCCTTTTGGAAATTTCCATTCTCGATCCTTGCGGCTCTGGATCAGTAGAACTTCGCGACCGCGTTCGTTATATCTCCAAACGATGCCGCCAGCGCAGTAAATAATCTCTCGATTAATCATATTCACCAATGCAGTTCATTGCTCCAAAACACCGGCCCGTCAGTGCAGACCTTCTTATAAATGAACCCTACAGGACTCTCCGCTTTGACCGCAACTGCGCAGCCGACACAGATGCCGAAGCCGCACGCCATAGGCGATTCGAGTGAGAGTTGTGCGGGGACCGCAAATTGATCGGCAATCTGTGAGACGCGATGCAGCATCGGATCAGGGCCGCAGGCGTAAATGATCATCGGTTCACCACGTCGTGATTGCAGATGTTTTTCAAATGGAACTGTGACAAATCCTTTTTCACCGTAGCTCCCGTCCATCGTTGCGCTGATAACCTGATCGGACGATAGTAGACTGATGAAGTCGCCTAGCCCGCAAAGATCGCCGCGGCCAGCGCCTCCGATGAAGAGCTTTGTCGGAATCTTACACCTCACCAATTCTTCCGCGAGCATAAACAATGCCGCCGATCCGACGCCACCAGCGACCAGGAGGGCCTCGTGTCTATGCGCAGCCTCGATGTAGAACGTGTTACCGAGCGAGCCGAGAAAATCGACTTCATCGCCGGCTTTCAGTTTCGCCAACATCTGTGTGCCGCGCCCGAGGATCTGATAAATGAAATCGACGCTGAGCGATTTTTTGCCGAGACCGCACCGGTAATAGGCCATGGCGCGGCGCAGCAGAGGTTCGTAATGTCCATGAGGCTTGATCATCGCGAATTGGCCCGGCAAGACCGGAATCTGCCGGTCAAGGCGCAATCGCAATTGTCCATAGCTCCGAGTCGAGACGGACTCGATGAGATCATTGCATTCAACAGTGGCAAGAGTGTCGATTGTTCCGGGCATTTTGGGAAGTTTATCTGTTATTTATGATGTAAACCAAAGTGTAACAGACGGAAAATGACCGAAGCAAAGGCCGGGAGCGTTTACACCAAGAGCAGGCTTCGTGTATTGTGGCTTTTGCGATCAATGACAGGCAAATTTATGAAACTCAATAAAATCATTGCCGGAGTCATCGTCTCGCTGGTTCTGCTCGCCAGCACGCCGTTCATACTTGGCTTGATCTGGCCCCGCATCAATGATGTATCGACAGGGGCGACGCCGCAGTATCCTGACATTCAACCTCAAAAATTCAACCAGCCGCCGGAGAAGGTTCTTGATGCAGCGCTTGCGACAGCTCAGGCGATGGATTGGGAGATTCTTGAAACTGATCGTAATCAGGGAACAATCGAGGCCGTTGCCACGACCAGGCTTTTTCGTTTCAAAGACGAGGTGACGGTGACAATTACGCCCGAGGCCGGTGTGACGGTCGTTAACATTCGTTCGAAATCGCGTGTAGGGAAAGGAGATCTGGGAACTAACGCGCGGCGAATCCGCGCTTTTCAGGCTGAACTGGCGAAAAGATTGTGAGCGATGTTATATTCCAGTCTCGCTCAAGCGTCAAACTATACATCTGGCTGATTCATCCGGACAAAAGGGCCGACATTTTCTGGAGTGCGAAATGGACTTCGTTGAAAAAGCCTGCGTCATGACTGCTGCCGACATGAACCGCGTGCTGGCGCGCATGGCTACGCAAATCGTCGAAAACAATCCCGATCTATCGAATGTGATGCTTGTCGGTATTCGGCGTCGTGGTGTGCCGTTGGCTGAACGGCTTGCACAGAAGATTAAAGAAATGGACAGTGTGGATGTTGCTACGGGAGCGCTCGACATTACCCTCTATCGCGATGACCTGAGCACTGTCGGCGAACGCCCTGTGGTCAATAAAACCGATCTGCCGGCGAACATCACTGGAAAAACAATCATCCTGGTGGATGATGTGCTCTATACTGGCCGCACAGTGCGCGCCGCGCTCGATGAATTGATAGACTTCGGTCGACCTCGTCGCGTGCAGCTCTGCGCACTGATCGATCGCGGCTGGCGGGAATTGCCCATCCAGGCCGATTACGTTGGCAAGTTCGTCACGACGACTGAAAATGAGATTATCAAAGTTATGTTGCCTGAGTTCGATGAAAAGGAACAGGTGCTTCTAATCGAACCCGAATGATTGCGGACTGCCGATTGCGGATTGCGGACTACTGATTGCGGATTGCGGATTGCGGATTTAAAGAGAACCGGAATCTAAATTGCTGAAATCTTTTCAGATCCGCAATCCGCAATCCGCAATCAGTAGTCCGCAATCCGCAATTTCAAAGAATGCCTCTGCATCGCAAA
Organism: Acidobacteriota bacterium; assembly: GCA_022614735.1. Classification (GTDB taxonomy): domain Bacteria; phylum Acidobacteriota; class Blastocatellia; order RBC074; family RBC074; genus JAKEHZ01. Next base: position 23,189 of record JAKEHZ010000278.1, read on the forward strand.
GACCTGCTTGGAATCGCCGACCTCGAAGTTGAGGAGATTAAGCTTATCCTCGATACCGCTGAAACTTTCCGCGACATCAACCAGCGACAGATCAAGAAAGTCCCGACATTACGCGGCAAAACGATTATCAACCTCTTCTTTGAAGCTTCGACGCGCACGCGTACGAGTTTTGAAATCGCAGCGAAACGTCTGTCCGCTGATGCGATCAACATCTCAGCCTCGTCTTCGAGCGTCGTCAAAGGCGAGACATTGATTGATACAGTTATGAACCTACAGGCGATGGCTCCTGATGCCATCGTCATTCGCCATTCGTCCTCAGGTGCGCCACATCAAATTGCAAAATTAGTCGATGCCGCGGTCATCAATGCTGGCGATGGCGCGCACGAGCATCCGACCCAGGCTTTGCTTGACGCTGTGACGATCCGACAGAAAAAAAGCAGAATGACTGGCTTGAAAGTTGCCATCATCGGTGACGTACTGCACAGCAGGGTAGCCCGTTCCAACGCTCATTTGCTCTCAAAACTCGGCGCACACGTCGTGCTGGCAGGCCCGCGGACATTGCTGCCATTCGGCTTTGAAAAAATGGTTGCGCCATCCGAAGGCTCTGTAACTTTGGTTGACAGCATTGAAGAGGCAATCACCGATGCTGATGTCGTCATGATGCTGCGCATTCAGCTTGAACGACAGGCGGGAGGGTTTTTCCCGAGTCTTCGCGAATATTCGATCCACTATGGCTTGAATCGCAGACGTCTGGAATTGGCCAAGCCGGATGTGGTCGTCTTGCATCCCGGCCCGATTAATCGCGGAATTGAAATTGACTCCGATGTTGCCGACGGTCCTTTCTCACTGATCCTCAATCAGGTCAGCAATGGCGTGGCGGTGAGAATGGCGGTCTTATACCTGTTGGCGGCTGGAGAGTGAGGTCATTTTCCATTTTCCATATGGCATTTTTCATTTGTAATTTATGTCGTCGGACCTTCTGATCAAAAACGGGACAATCATCGATCCCTCGCAATCGATTGAAGCGCGCCGCGATCTGCTCATCCGTGATGGGCGTGTCGCGGCGATCGATGAAAAGATCAAGACCGGGGATGTCGAAGTTTTCGACGCGGCCGGATTGATCGTGGCGCCGGGGTTCATCGATCTTCACGTCCATCTGCGCGAGCCGGGCTTCGAGTACAAGGAGACTATTGAAACGGGCGCGCGCGCGGCTGTAGCCGGCGGGTTCACCTCTGTCTGCTGTATGCCGAACACAAAGCCAGTCAATGATAATTCATCGGTCACGAGCTTCATCATTGAACAGAGCAGGACGGCCGGACTCGCAAACGTCTATCCCATCGGCGCGATCACCCAGGGCTCGAAAGGTGAACAACTCGCTGAGATCGGCGAGATGAAAACCGCCGGCATCGTTGCCGTCAGTGATGATGGAAAGCCCGTTTGCGATGCGGGTCTGATGCGGAGGGCGATGGAATATTCGCGTGATTTCAATTTGCCGGTCGTGGATCATTGCGAAGATTGTTGCATCTCGCCGGGCTGGGCTATGCACGAAGGCGACTATTCGGCATTGCTCGGTTTGAAAGGTTTGAGCAGTGCGGCTGAAGACCTGCACGTATCGCGCGATATCCAACTTGCGGAGATCACAGGCACGTGCGTCCACATCGCTCATATATCGACGGCGAGGTCTGTCGGATTTGTGCGGGAGGCGAAGAAACGCGGCGTGAGAGTAACCTGCGAAGTCACGCCACATCACTTCACACTGACTGACGCCGAAGTATACAAGCGCAGCTATGATACAAACACGAAGATGGCGCCGCCTCTTCGTCCACGGGCAGACCTTGAGGCTGTCATTGAAGGGCTGCGGGACGGCACTATCGACGCAATTGCTACGGACCACGCCCCGCATCACGCAAACGAAAAGATGCTCGAATTCGATTGCGCCCCAAACGGCATCATTGGATTGGAAACGGCGGTGAGTTTGACGCTGGACTGTCTGATCCAGCGTGACGTGATCACGCTGGCGCGAATGGTGGAGCTGCTGTCTTGCAATCCGGCGCGGATTTTCAAGCTGGATCGCGGGACATTAAAAGTTGGTTCAACCGCTGACGTGACGATCTTCGATCCTCAAAAACAGATCAAAGTCGATGCTTCGAAATTTCAGTCGAAGAGCCGCAACACGCCCTTTGATGGGTGGGAATTGAAGGGAGCAGCAGTAGCGACGATTGTCGGAGGGAGAATAGTTTGGGGAGTGTGACAGGAGCCAGACCCTGAGTGCGTTAGAGAGTGCGCTGAGCAATGGTCTCTTTGCGATCTACTCACCGGCTCTCGGTTTATCGTGAGATGAAGGCTCCAGGCTGCGTGTGGTATGTTCAGTGACACTCACCATCTCAGATTGAAGCGCGGCTGGTAGTTCTCTGGTTGTCTCGGCCTGCGGCAGCGTTTCGGGTTGTGATGTCTGTCGTTTGAGGAGCCCCCTGGCTTCCTTTTTCAGATGTGGATAAAGAAATATACCGCATCCACCAATCAAAAGTAGAAATGAGATCGGGCCCACTATTGGGCCAATTAAATCAAAGAACGCTACTATGTTAGTCCCAATAATTTTATCGAGCACAACACAAAGGAAGACAGTGGTGAGCAGGAGAATCATCATACCCAAACCACAGGCCCCGATCATCTTGCCCCAGCGCTCGAAATTCTCCTGTCGCTTCTTATCAATCAACAAATCTGGAGACTTTTTAGCTCCCTCTTCGGAGAGATGTTCAGCCACAGCCTGGGAGATGATCTGCAAGCTCATTCCACACGACCGGCAGTATTTTTGACTCTTCGAAGTTTCCATTCCGCAATTAGGACAATGCATTTGTAACCTCCGGTAGGCCTGCGGTAGGTCAGGTCGAAAGGACAACTCCACTCAGCCAATCCCTGAAAATCTGTTGTACGTTGAATCTCCGGGCACAGTTCTTACGAGCAAGGGATCGGAGCAGTTAAATGATCTCCCGGAGGGGAAGACCGACAAAAAATAATAGGATCAAGGATTTTTTCTCTGACAATTTCTTTAGTCCCTTGTACTTAGATTTTCCTTACTCAATGGAGATTTACGATTAGAATGCCGTGATCATACCCTCGGCTGGAATGCAGATCAATGGGCTTTACCTTTTGACATAGCTAAGGCCATAGTGTAAAAATGCGGCGTTTTTGGGTTAAGAAGTACCTTACTGACTTCCCCAAAATTTGCCCCGCGCGGCGTCGCGCTCGGGCACCTTTCCCCCTAACTCACATTCTTTAGCAATAAGGAGAAGTTTTGACATGCAACATTGGGCACGCCTTGGTGCATTCGTGTCTCTGTGTTTCTTTATCTTGGCTTTCCTGTTTGTCAATCAATCCTATGCACAGACAGATGATCCTCGCTACTACGATATCGGCAACCCGACAGTCGTTGATATCTTCCTTGATCCGGTCAACGGCAATGACGCAAATGACGGCTCGTCTCGCGCGAGTGCTTTAAAAACACTCCAAGCCGCATGGTATCTTATCCCCTATGACACTGTTCTTTCCACCGGTTATCGCATCAACATCCTTCCCGGAGTGTTGCCTTGCGCGAGTTATTGCTCGAATTGGTTCGCTCAGAGGTATGGAACATATCAGTTTCCGATCATCATTCGAGCAGCAGACGGCCGTGGCACTGTGACAATCCAGGGAGGATTGAATTTTTATAGCGTGAATTTTCTTTATTTGATCGACCTCAACATTGTCGCGGGCAATGGCGTGGGGGCTTTTTCAAACAACGTAATTCACTTCGACAGAGTTTATCACCTGCTCATGCGAGGCCTCACGCTCACAGGGCTCAATCCGGTTGAATTTCAAGAGGTGGTAAAAGCCAACCAGTGTCAGGTTATTTATCTCGAAGACAGCGACATCAGCGGCGCCCGCAGCTCAGTCGTGGACTTCTTTGCTGTGCAGTGGGGCCATATCGTCAACAACCGAATCCACGACTCCGGCTCATGGGGGATGTATCTGAAGGGAGGCTCCGCCTATTTTCGCATCGAAGGAAACGAGATCTACAATTGCCTCCTCGGCTTCTCGGCAGGTGAAGGAAGCACCCTCTCATATTTGGAACCGCCGTTTCTTCATTACGAGGTTTACGACATCAAATTCATCAACAACGTCTTGCACGATTTGCCGGGGACTGCATTGATGGTTGCCGGCGGATACAATGTCCTTCTGGCTCACAATACGCTCTATCGAATCGGCTATGCCTCGCCACGCTCTTATGGCCTCTTCACAGTTTCGCACGGCGGCCGCGTTTGCTATGACACAGATGGGTCTTGTAAACGTCTGACCGATCAGGGGGCCTGGGGGCCGAGCCAGCTCGAGGATGCATTCTCCTCGTATGTGATTCCGAACCGCAATGTTTTCATCTACAACAACGTCTTCTATAACCCCGCCCCATATCGGACTGCCGATTTACACATGGTCGTCTATGGAGCGGCGATAAAGCCCGCAACATTTCAGAACCTGCCGGACTATTTGCCGACGGATGAGAACCTGCAAATTCGCGGCAATGTCATATGGAATGGGCCATCGAACACACTGCTTGGGATCGAGTACGATGTCATGGGCTGCAAGCCATCGAATCCGACATGTAACGCCGATCAGTTGCGGGCTGACAACACAATCAATGTTGTTGAACCGCAGTTCCGTGATCCTGCGAACGAAGATTTCCATCTCCTGCCTGACAGTAATCTGGCCAAGGCCGTGTCTTTAGCGATACCGGATTTTGGTTGGGCTGATGCGCCCTCAGTGCCGCTCGGGAATTTGAGCAACTCTGTGGGTCGCGACCGCGACAATTCAACACGGGCGCAAATCAACCCGCCCGGGGCATATACGATTCCGGCGGCGGTCGTCCCCGCGGCCAATTCGGCTGCGGCTGTCTCTGCGGCCAGTTATAGGAGCCCTGTGGCTGCCGAATCATTGGTTGCTGCGTTCGGTGTGAATCTGTCTCCCACCACTGCAACGGCCGCCACATCGCC
>JAKEHZ010000279.1 GCA_022614735.1 Acidobacteriota bacterium
GCGAGATAGAGTCCAGTGACGGTTCCGCGCTCCCTGACCTGAAACCAGTTCGCCACCGCGCGCGCGCTCGCCGGAAAAGCAACTGCCTGGCCAATACCCAGGGAGACGCGCATCGTGATGAGCATCGCCAGACTTTTCGCAAACCCTGTCAGAATCGAGGCGGCCGACCAGAAAATGTAACCAAGCGCATAAGCCCGCCGAACACCGAAGCGATCCACCAGCCAGCCCGACGGCATCTGCATAAAGGAGTAGATCCAGAAGAATGCCGAGAGCAGTATGCCCATCACTGCCGGGGAGAGCCCGAGGTCTTTGATCATAAACGGCGCAGCTACGCTCAACGCTGCGCGATGCCCGTAACAGAAGATCATCGCGGTGACAAGCAGGACCATCAACCACCAGCGCTGTGAAGAGTCTTTCAAAGCAGGACGAATATCTACAGGCGTTGCCTCAGACGCAATATTGGTTTCAACAGGTGTCATCATTTGCCTCGGATTTGTTTGATTAACGGAAATGTGGCGGCTATCCTGCCACGTCTCACTGCGGCTTGCAATTAAATGATTACTGTGTAGAAATCGGGAAAAGCGTGGGAAGGATTTTTAAGAGGGAATACGAAACAGACGAAAATAACGAAACAAACGAAGAAATCATAAACTTTTCGTTTGTTTCGTTATTGTCGCCAATTCTTGTTGCTTCGTATTCCAATTTTCTCCCGTCCCGAGTCATGATCTCGAAATGAGCGAAACAAGAGAACTATGAAAAACAAAATGCAACGGAAACGAAGCCCGGAAGAACTGCGTAGCCATCGCTGGTTCGGTGTCACCGATATGCGTTCATTCGCTCATCGTTCGCGCGCCAAGCAGATGGGCTACGGGCACGATGATTACGCGGGCAAACCGGTAATTGCCATCATCAACACATGGAGCGACCTGACCACCTGTCACAGCCATTTCCGCGAGCGGGCCGAAGAGGTCAAACGCGGCGTATGGCAGGCGGGAGGATTCCCGGTTGAAATCCCTGCGCTCCCTCTCAATGAAACTTATATGAAGCCCAGCCCAATGATGTATCGCAATCTGCTGGCGATGGAAGTCGAGGAGCTGCTGCGCTGCCAGCCGATTGATGGCGTTGTGCTGATGGGTGGTTGCGACAAGACCACGCCCGGCTTATTGATGGGCGCTATGAGCATGGACCTGCCGGCGATATATCTGCCCGCCGGGCCGATGTTGCGTGGAAATTGGAATGGCCAGGTATTGGGCAGCGGAAGCGACGTGTGGAAATACTGGGCCGAGAAATGCGCAGGCAACATCACTGAGGCAGAATGGAATGAGATGGAAGATGGCATCGCGCGTTCGCCAGGCCACTGTATGACGATGGGAACTGCTTCGACGATGACGGCAATTGCTGAAACACTCGGGTTTACTTTACCGGGCGCCTCGTCAATCCCCGCAGTCGATGCCAACCACTCGCGTTTGGCTGCGGGTTGCGGGCGGCGCATTGTCGAAATGATTTGGGAAGATTTGAAGCCCTCCGACATTCTGACGATGAAGTCGTTCGACAATGCGATCACGGCCGACATGGCAATCGGCGGTTCGACCAATGCGATCATTCACATGGTCGCCATGGCCGGGCGCGCGGGGATCAAGCTGGAGTTGAAGAAGTTCGATGAGATTTCACAGCGCACGCCGATGATCGCCAACCTCAGGCCATCGGGAAAACATCTCATGGAAGATTTTTACTATTCCGGCGGATTGCGGGCTCTGCTGTGGCAGATTCGCGAACTCTTGGATCTCGATTGCACGACTGTCAACGGACAAACAATTGGTGAAAATATATCGGGTGCGAAGGTGCACAACACAGAAGTCATTCGCTCAATCGACGATCCCGTAGCTCCGCAGGGCGGCACGGCAATCCTCTACGGCAACCTGGCGCCCAATGGAGCTGTTATCAAACCGACCGCAGCAGAAAAACGGCTGCTCCAGCACACCGGGCACGCAGTAGTTTTCAGAGACTACAACGACATGGCCGCGCGAATGGATAATGAGGATCTGAGATGCGATGAAAACTCGGTGATCGTATTGCAGAATGCCGGGCCGCTGGGAGGGCCGGGAATGCCGGAATGGGGAATGCTGCCAATTCCAAAGAAGCTTTTGAAAAAAGGCGTGCGCGACATGGTGAGGATTTCTGACGCGCGAATGAGCGGCACTGCTTATGGCGCTTGCGTGCTGCACGTTTCACCTGAGAGCTACATCGGTGGGCCGCTGGCTTTCGTGCGCGATGGTGACCTGATCGAACTGGATGTCCCGAATCGCAAACTGAATCTGCAGATCAGTGACGATGAGATGGCAAAACGCCAGGCTGAGTGGGTGAAACCGCAGCGGCGGTACGAACGAGGCTTTGGCGCACTGTTCAGCGAACACGTGACTCAGGCGGACCAGGGATGCGATTTCGATTTCCTGCACGCCGGAGCGGGCACGCCCGAACCGGAGATACATTGAGGAACGGGATTTGAGATTTGAGATTTGAGATTTGAGAGTCGCTGGCCATCGGATCGCACGAAACACGTAAATGAAAATTGAATTGTCCGCGTCATCCGCTAGATAGCGCATCTCAAATCTCAAATCTCAAATCTCAAATCTCAAATTCGCTGACCACATCGGATAATGAATAACGATCTCATCAAATGAAAACCCAAACAACATTTACCGCCGAACTCGAATACGAACACGACTCCCTGCTTGGCGAAGGCCCCGTTTGGGATTGGCGCACGCGACGGCTGCTCTGGGTGGATATTGAGGGATATTGCATCAACAGGTACGACCCTCAAACACATGAACTAGAAGCGCTCTGGATTGGTCAATACGTCGGATCACTCGCCGTCAGGAGTTCCGGCGGATTCATTCTTGCGCTCAAAAGCGGCTTTGCCGCACTCGATGCTGAGACCGGCGAGGTCACTCCGCTTGCCGATGCTGAATCGCATCTACCGGAAAATCGCTTTAACGATGGCAAATGCGACCCGGCGGGAAGATTCTGGGGCGGCACGCTGGCTTTGGACGAAAAGAACGGAGCGGGCAAGGGCAATCTTTACTGCCTCGACTCTGACCTTAGCGTGCATCTCAAAATTTCCGGTGTGTGGATCTCCAATGGGCTGGCGTGGACGATCGATGAGCGTACGATGTACTACATCGACTCACCGACGCAGAAAGTCGTGGCTTACGATTACGACAGGGCTACGTGCGAGATCGCCGATCCGCGAACAGTCATCGAAGTGCCGGATGGGATGGGCTATCCGGACGGAATGACGATCGACACCGAGGGGATGCTTTGGATAGCGCATTGGGATGGCGCGCAGATCTGCCGCTGGAATCCGATGAATGGCGAATTGTTGGCGACCATTCAAGTGCCTGTCTCGCGGCCGACATCTTGCGTTTTCGGCGGGGAAAATTTCGATACCCTTTACATCACCTCTGCACGCACCAGGCTTGATGAAAAGATGCTGGCGGCGCAACCGCTGGCCGGGAGTATATTCAAATGTAGACCCGGGGTATGTGGACTGCCGATGAATGAATTCGGAGGTTGAATGACCCCGGCTCCGTTTGCCTTTCCTTTCCAAAAAAGCCGGCTTGCTGTTAAAGTGATCGTTCCTGATCAGATTTCTTCCCCACATCATATTCAATTACGAGGATTTCAGGCTATGCAAACTACGAAGACGCTACGACGCGTCGTCATTACCGGGATTGGCTGTGTCAGTCCTATTGGAATCGGCAGAGAAAAATTCTGGCAATCGGTCAGAGAGGGCCGCAGCGGCATCAGCAAGATCTCGCGCTTTGACGCTTCCGATCTGCCTGTGCAGATCGCAGCCGAAGTGAAAGATTTCGACCCTGATCTCTACATTTCTCCGAAAGACCGCCAGCACGTTTCGCACGCCGTCGCGTTTGCAGTCGCAGCCGCCGACCTGACTTTCAATGACGCCGGCCTGAATCCGAAAGAGATGAGCCTCGATGAACGCCGGGACATAGGTATCGTGCTCGGCAGCGGCGGGGCGAGTTTGGGTTTTATTGAGAAGCAGTACCGTTACTACTTTGCCAACGAAGCGAAGAAAGCGAGCATTTACACGATACCGACAGCAACCCCCGGCTCGCTGCCGAGTGAGATCTCAATGCCATTCGGCTTGAAAGGGTTCAGCCATCTGCTCTCGACCGGCTGCACTTCTTCTACTGATGCGATGGCGTATGCATCGCAGATGATTGCGCTGGGCCGCATCAACCGGGTTTTAACCGGAGGAGTTGATGCGCCGATTACGCATAGCTTTGTGCTCGCCTTTTGTGTCATGAAGGTTATGACGTCGTCGTGGAATCACGAACCGCATCGAGGCTCGCGCCCTTACAGCAAAGACCGTGATGGATTTGTGCTTGCCGAAGGCGCATATTTTTTTATGCTCGAAGAGCTCGAGCATGCCCTCGAGCGCGGCGCGCGGATTTACGCAGAGGTTATCGGCTACGGCTCTACCTGCGATGCACATCATCGCGTGCGGTTGGATGAGACTGGCGAAGAGCCTGCGCGCGCGATGATGATGGCGATGAGAGATGCCGGGCTCAACCCCGAAGAGATCGATTATGTAAATCTGCACGGCACTTCGACCGAATTGAACGACCGGATTGAAACGCGGGCAATCAAGAAGGCTTTCGGAGAAAAGGCCTATCGTCTTGCGGCGAGCTCGACTAAATCGATGATCGGTCATCCTCAGGGGGCCTCGGGCGCAGCGGGATTGACCGCGACGCTTGGCGGAATGGCGCAAGGCTTTCTGCCACCGACGATCAACCTGGATGTACCCGATCCCGAATGTGACCTGGATTACGTGCCAAACGAAGCGCGCCCGGGCGAGATAAAATATGCCTTGTGCAATTGCATCGGCTTCGGATCAAAAAATTCGGCGCTGGTAGTGAAGAGATTTGAAATTTGAAAGAGGATGAGGGAAAACGGAACAAACGGAAATAACGGAACAAACGGAAATTCTCTAGGATTTTTCCGTTTGTTCCGTTATTTCCGTTTGTTCCGTTTTCCCTCTTCTTCACTTTGAGATTTTGAGATGTTCGATGGTCTTGCTACCAATTTCGAGAAAAGAAGCAATGAAGCCGAATTGATGGATGGATCGGATTACAGCCTCGATGAGCTGGTGGAAAATCTGGCTGATTTGCGCCGCGTCAATCGGTTTCTTGGCGGCCAACACGCTCTGACTCGGCATCTGTATCCGATGATTGAAAGCCTCGGCAACAGACAGGTTCGATTGCTCGACATCGGGACCGGTTCGGCTGATATTCCGGCGAAGATTGTCGATTGGGCGCGCGCTCGCGGTTTAAGAATTGATTTCGTTGTGATCGACCTCAACGAAATCGCGGCGCGCGAAGCGCTCAAGCAAACTGAAGGTTATCCTGAAATCAAAGTCGTTCGCGCAGATGCATTAAGTCTACCCTTCGATGACTGCAGCTTTGACTTCGTACTGGCGTCAATGTTCCTGCATCATTTCGAGAATCCGCAAGCAGCCAAATTGATCAGAAGTTTTGCACGGGTCGCGCGGGTCGCGCTGATCGTTAATGACCTGCGGCGACATCCGATTGCTTATTACGCGATTAAACTGCTGGCGCAGCTCTTCACCCGCAATCGCCTGGTGCGAAACGACGCGGCTGTCTCCGTCCTGCGAGGATTTACTGAAATCGATATTGAGGACATTGCAAAGTCCTCGCAGACAAAACTACAAATCTTCCGTCATTTCCCTTACCGGTTCATCCTGATCGGGCAACAAAATTTATGACTGCAAGTGAAGTCCTGAAAATCTTTGAGGAGAACGAAGCGCTGCTCAGCGGTCATTTCCTGCTTTCCTCCGGCCTGCACAGCCCAAGCTATCTGCAATCCGCTTTGGTTCTGCAACAGCCCGAAGTAGCCGAAAAACTCTGCTCTGCATTGGCCGCCCAAACAAAATCCGATGATCGTGTGGGGAAAGTCGATCTGGTGATCGCTCCGGCACTGGGCGGTGTGATCGTCGCTCACGAAGTGGCACGTGCTCTTGGTGTGCGTGCTCTGTTCACCGAGCGGCAGGAAGGATCAATGAAGTTGCGTCGCGGTTTTCAGGTCAAATCGGGAGAGCGCGCATTGGTCGTCGAGGATGTAATCACCACTGGCGGCTCAACTCGTGAAGTGATTGGAGTTATCGAGCAGCACGGTGGCAAGGTTGTCTGCGCAGGCTCACTGATTGATCGCAGCGGCGGCAGAGTCGAGCTGGGAGTGCCACTTCACGCTCTTGCGGTGTTGGAAGTGCCGAATTACAGACCTGAGGATTGCCCCCTTTGCAGAGCAGGGTCAGTGGCAATCAAGCCTGGTAGTAGGTAATAATCAGTAGTTCACGAATTCAGTAATAAGAAGCATTTTCCATATTCCATTTGATATTTGTCATTTGTCATTGGCGGATCTGATCTTTTCCGATGACAAATGATAAATCTCAAATCTCAAATCTCAAATCTCCTTGAACTACCGCATCACCCTCGCTTATGACGGCACTGATTATTCCGGCTGGCAATTCCAACTTGGCCGGCGGACAATTCAAGCTGTTTTGAGCGGGGCTTTAGAAAAGCTGGATGGAGCGCCGGTTACGGCATACGCAGCCGGGCGGACAGATGCCGGAGTTCACGCTGAAGGTCAAGTCGTCTCGTTTCGGCTGACCCGTGAAATGGACGGCGCTACCCTCCTTCGCGCGCTCAATGGCAATTTGCCCCAGGACATTCGCGTGCTCGAGTCGTCTCAGGTCGCCGACGATTTCCACGCGCGGACCGACGCCAAAAGCAAAACCTACCTGTATCAGCTCTACAACTCCGAAGTGATGAACCCACTCCTTGCGCGTTACGCGTTGCATTACCCCTACGACGTCGACCTAGATCGATTGATCGAAGACTCCCACAGCCTGGTCGGCACGCACGATTTCACGGCTTTCACAGTCGCCGAATGCGAGACCAGAACTCGTGTGCGGTCAGTGACCGGAATCAAGATCGAGCGTGCGGGAAATATTCTCACTTTTTCTTTCACCGGAGATGGATTTTTGCGCTACCAGATTCGCACGATGGTTGAGGCGCTCGTCGAAGCCAATCGCGGACGGCTGAAGACCCGTTCAATTGCGGAATTGATCTTGAGTCGTGACCGCTCACTCGTCGGCGCCCCGGCGCCTGCTAAAGGGTTGACGCTGATGAAAGTCGAGTATTAGTATTCCCTGCCTATCGCCATCGGTCAACTGAAGCCACTGTTATGATATGATCCTCCCTTGACACAATGTGCGGATACTTGACCGATGAATAGCGATTGACGATTACACACCCGACGAGAACAAAATGTATCAAGATTTTAACGGATTGATCGAGCCTGGCTCGCATGACGAACAGTTGCTCAACCAAATTGATTTCACCCGTTTACCGCGTCACATTGCTGTGATTATGGATGGCAATGGCCGCTGGGCCAAGCGTCGCTATCTGCCGCGAGTCGCAGGCCATCGCGCCGGTATCGAAGCTGTGCGCGCTACCGTAGAAACCAGCGCGCGGCTGGGGATAGAGGCTCTTACCCTTTATGCCTTCTCTGTCGAGAACTGGAAGCGCCCACCTTTCGAGATCGAGGCGTTGATGACCTTTCTGAAAGAATATCTACGCAAGGAACTCGAGAACATTCATCGCAACAATATCCGGTTTCAAACCATCGGCCGCACTACTGAGCTCGACGAGTCGGTGCAGTTCGAATTGCGTTCCGCAATTCGCAAGACGTCCGGTAACACGGGTATGGTCCTGAATGTGGCGCTGAATTATGGCGGCCGGGTCGAGTTGGTGGATGCCTTTCGCAAGCTGATGGAGAAATGCCAGCGCGAGGGCCGCGCCCTCGAATCCATTACTGAAGCTGAGATCGAGCGTCATTTGTATACGGCAAATCTGCCCGATCCCGATCTGCTCATACGCACCAGCGGCGAGATGCGGGTAAGCAATTTTCTGCTCTGGCAGATCGCCTACTCGGAGATCTACGTGACCGATATTTTGTGGCCCGACTTTCGCCGTCCCGATCTCTTCGCTGCCATCATTGATTTTCAGAAGCGTGAGCGGCGCTACGGCGGTCTGAGCGAGAGCACACAGCGCGCCGTCGTCAACGCCTCATAAAATTTGAGATTTGAAATTTGAAATTTGAGATCGATCTCAAATTTCAAATCTCAAATCTCAAATCTCTATATGGCCCGTCTCCTTACCGCGATAGTCTTTTTGCCAATTCTCTTCGCCACCCTCTGGGCAGACTCGCCCGTCTGGTTTGTCGCGCTGGCTGCTCTGGGGATACTGCTCGGTTTGAACGAGTATTACTCGTTGGTGAATCACGGCGGTCAAATTACGGGCCAGACTTTCTGCCGGGTTTTTTGTATGCTTGCGGCGGCGGCAGTGCTTGCCGCCTTTTATTTTAAACAGCACGATCTGATTGTCATCATTATCGCGACGCTGCTGATTGTTGTATTGCTCGTGCAGATTATCGACAATGCGAATAACGATGACTTCAGCCACGTGCTGCCGGCAGCAGCAGTAGAGGTCTTCGGCGTGCTCTATGTCGTGGTCCTGGGTGGTTATATAATCGCGCTGCGAGTCGTCGAGAGTTCAATCCCACATTTGCCCGCGAAACTGCTTACGCTATTCTTCATCATCGTCTTTGCGGGCGATACTGCCGCTTATTACACGGGCCGCTCGCTTGGCCGAAACAAACTCGCGCCCCGCATCAGTCCGGGCAAAACCGTCGAAGGCGCTATTGGCGGGCTAATTGGGAATGTCATCGCAGCATTGATTGCGCATTACAGCTTCTTCCCTGAATTGAAGATTGCGTATGCAATTCCCCTGGCTTTAGCGATGGGCGTGCTGGGGATCACTGGCGATCTGTGTGAATCAATGCTCAAGCGGGGCGTGAAAGCAAAAGACGCCGGGAAGCTGATCCCCGGTCACGGAGGGTTTCTGGATCGGCTGGATAGCATGCTCTTCAATGCGCCGCTGTTGTATTACTTTTATCTGGGTTTGATGAAGTAGAAGTTGATAATTTGAGATTTGAGATTTGAGATTTGAGATCAACTGCGATGAAACAGATTGCGATTCTCGGCTCAACTGGTTCGATTGGTTGCAACACGCTCCGCGTCGTCGAGACTTTCAAAGGTGAATTCGGCGTAGCCGCGCTTGGTGCAGGATCGAATGTCGAGTTGTTGGCTGAACAGATCGAGCACCATCAACCGCGTGTTGTTTCGGTCTTAGATGAAGAGAGCGCGGACAAATTGCGGTTTGAGCTCAGGAAGCTGAATTTCACGGCAATGCCGAAGATTGGTATCGGTGTTGATGGCTTGTGTGATGTTGCAACAGCTGACGGCGTAGAGATTGTGATTGGCGCCGTTGTCGGCGCGCTTGGATTGTTGCCGGCATATCGCGCGCTTGAAATGGGACGCCGCGTTGCGCTTGCCAATAAAGAAACGCTTGTGATCGCCGGTGAGCTGATGAATCGCGCAGCCGCAAAGTCGGGAGCGGAACTGCTCCCCGTCGACAGCGAACATAATGCGCTGCATCAATGTCTTCGTGGCGAGCAACGCCACGAAGTCAAGCGATTAATCTTGACCGCATCAGGCGGGCCTTTCCGAACATCGAGCAAAGAAGTGATTGAAAATGCCACGCCCGCGCAGGCGCTCAACCATCCGACCTGGCGCATGGGCGCTAAGATCACGATTGATTCAGCAACGTTGATGAACAAGGGCCTGGAGGTGATCGAAGCGCACTGGCTTTTCAACTGCTCCGCCGATGAGATTGACATCGTCGTCCATCCGCAATCGGTGGTGCATTCAATGATCGAGCTCATTGACGGCTCCATTATTGCCCAACTCGGTGTGACCGATATGCGTCACGCAATACAGTATGCTCTGACTTATCCCGCGCGCCATCCTACAGATCTTCCCAAGCTCGACCTGACAACCTTGAGCAAACTGGAATTCTTCACCCCTGACGCTGAAAAGTTCCCCTGCATTACACTCGCCTATAATGCCTTACGGGCCGGCGGCACAATGCCTGCAGTTTTGAACGCTGCGAATGAGGTCGCTGTCGCGGCTTTCCTTGATCAAAAGATCAAATTCGGCGACATCCCAAGATTGATCCGCGCAGCCTGCGAAGCGCACACGCCACAGCCGGCATTGAGTCTGGACACTGTGCTGGCTGCCGATAAGTGGGCACGTGAGTGGGTGGAACAAGGGATTGCGGATTGCGGATTGCGGATTGCGGATTGCGGATTTTAAGAGATGATTTCTGTAATCGATCCGCAATCCGC